>JAESTG010000207.1 GCA_016763715.1 Flavobacteriaceae bacterium | reverse complement strand
GGGAGATTTTCTGAACCCATCGTTACTTGGGACTATAAAAGTGGACGGAGAAAGGGTAAGAGGTAGACAAATGGTTGAAGTGATGAATGCCATGGACTTCGAATTGGTGACCTTCGGAAATCATGAATTCGATTTGAAAGAAGCCGACCTTCAAAAGCGTTTGGACGAATCTAATTTTTATTGGACTTCAGCGAATGTATTTCAGAATAACGAAGATGGTCCTCGCTCGTTTTACTTCCGAAGAAATAATGATACCATTTATATCCCAGAAACCTATACCATTTCTATGATGGATGCGGATAGCACTAAAATAGATGTAGGACTCTTTGGGATTACCATACCTTCCAATCCACAGGACTTTGTATACTATGCAGATATGTATTTGGAGGCAAATAGTGCCTATACTAGTTTACAAATGCAAAGAGTAGATGTTATTATTGGCCTAACCCATTTGGAGATAGCACAAGACCGAGAATTGGCACGACGTTTTCCAAATATTTCATTAATTATGGGAGGGCACGAACATTATAATATGCTAGTGCCAACGGATAATGCCATTATAGCCAAGGCAGATGCCAATGCAAAGAGCATCTATATACATACCATTACTTATAATACGAAAACGAAAAACGTTAAAATTGATTCGCATTTGATGCCTATTGATGAAAGAACACCTTCCAAGCCAGAAGTGCAAATGATTGTTGATAAATGGAATAATGTGCTTGAGACAAAAATAAAGGAGGTCATTGCAGATCCCAATGAAGTTATTTATGTGGCAAAAACACCATTGGATGGTACCGATAGTGCTAATAGAAGTATACAAACTAATTTAGGAGAAATCATTACAGAAGCGATGTCTCAATCTTTTACTACGAAAGTGGACGGAGCTCTGGTGAATGGAGGCTCTGTTAGATTGGATGATATACTAGCAGGGGATGTGACGAGTATTGATATATTTCGAGTATTGCCTTTTGGTGGAGGAGTACTAAAAGTGGATATGAAGGGGAGTTTACTGAAGAAAGTTTTAGACTATGGTAAATCCAAGCGTGGAACAGGAGCATACTTGCAGCGTTATGGATTTTCAGAAGATACAAAGGGCGAGTGGTTAATAAATGATAAGAAAATACAAGTAGAGAATGTATATAAAATTGCCATTAGCGATTTTTTAATGAAGGGCTATGATATTCCCTTTTTAACCGCGGATAATGAAGGAGTGGTTCAAATATATGAGCCTAGCAAGGATGAAGCTGCCTACGATATTAGAAAAGCAATCATTTTATTTCTCAAATCCAAAGACAAGTAAAAGTATTTTCTTAAGTTTAATTGAACTTTTTAAAGTGTAGTTTTATGAAACGTATTCTTAAATATATCTTACTGTTGGTTTTAGCTGCTTTGGTAATCATGCAATTTATTCGTCCAGATAAAAATCAGGGAGGTTATGAAAGTATAGCAGCTTTTGAAGCAGACACAAAACCAACCAAAGAAGTTGTAGGAATTCTTCAGGCCAATTGCTATGACTGTCATAGTGCCGAAACTCAGTATCCTTGGTATGCTGAAATAGCTCCGTTTTCATATTGGCTTGCTGATCATATTAAGGTTGGAAAGCATCATTTTAACGTGTCGGAGTGGGAGAGTTATTTATTGAAAAAGAGAGATCACAAGTTGGACGAATTGATTGAGATGGTGGAAAAAAAGGAAATGCCTTTAGATTCTTATACTTGGCTTCATGGTGATCTTACAGAAGAAGACTCCCAATTGTTACTACACTGGGCACAGCTTGTTAGACTTCGATATGCCACTGAATTAAAAGTGTCTTCTAAGTAAAAGAGTACAATCAAAATTTTAATAGCTTTCTTATTTAAATTTAATCTAAATAAACTTGCGTAATGTTTTCTTGCGTTTTACTTTTGCGCTTGAAAATAAATCACTATTTATATTAAGTCTAAATAAAAACAAATGAAAAATCTAACAATCCTACTAGTATTTTTGATTTCTAGTTACGGTATATCACAAACAATTCGAGATAGCATCACTTTAGATCCGCAAAAACAATTGAATTCGGCTCAGCGCATTCTTTCTGGAAACTATGGTAAAGCAGTTACTGTTGGTGCCTATGCAGAGGCTACTTATAACCAACCTGAAGGGGATAATGGAGAGTTGGATATTCAGCGAATGGTGTTATTGTTTGGGTACAAATTCAATGAGAAAACGCAATTCTTTACTGAAGTTGAACTAGAGCATGTTTCTGAGGTATTTGTAGAACAAGCCTTTATAAATTATTCGGTGGGAGATAATATTAGCCTTCGAGGAGGACTTATGTTGATTCCTATGGGTATCGTAAACGAGTATCACGAACCAACCACATTTAATGGAACGGAGCGTCCAGCCGTAGACAATGTAATTGTTCCAACTACTTGGCGTGAACTGGGAGTAGGTGTATCTGGACGTTTTCCAGATGCTTCTCTATCATATCAAGCCTATGTTTTTAATGGATTCAAATCTACCCAAGCCGATGGCGAAGGAGGTCTTTCAGGTTTCTTAAAAGGCAGCAATGGATTAAGAGGTGGTCGTCAAAAGGGAATTAAGTCTACAGTAGATAGCCCAACATTCTCTACAAAATTTGATTACTATGGTATCCTAGGATTACGTTTAGGACTTGCAGGATATTTTGGACAAACTCAAGCTGAAGACAATATAGAGGAGATTGACGGTGCCAATATTGGAATTAGTATGGTTGGTTTTGATGCGAGATATGCATTTCAAAAGTGGACAGCTAGAGGGCAATTTATTTACACATCATTAAGTGATACAGAAGCTTATAACAATGCTACAGGGCGTGATTTGGGAAGTGCCTTGATGGGGTATTATGCAGAAGTTGGATACAATTTATTACCAAATGGTGCTGAACAAAAGTTGTTTGTCTTTACTCGCTATGAGAATTACGATACGCATGCAAGCACCGAAGGTGATTTAGTAAGAAATGATGCTTACAATAGAACCGATATTACCACAGGTTTGAGCTATCATATAGCAACAGGAGTTGTTATAAAAGGAGATTACCAGTTTAGAGATAATAATGTAGACAATGGCGATGTCAGTAATAGATTAAACTTTGGAATAGGAGTTTGGTTTTAAATCAATACTTCGAAAAAAAATTGAGTAGTTTGTTTTATCACTCAATGTGTTTGTGTTAATAATGAAACCTCTTATTTCGGTAAGAGGTTTTTTGGCGTTTTTGTTT
>JAESTG010000206.1 GCA_016763715.1 Flavobacteriaceae bacterium | reverse complement strand
CCCTTTGGATGATTGATGTCACTACACAGCGACTGGATACAGTAAGCGGCAACACCTTTATTTTTAGACTAGATTTAGGTTTAAATGATTTGTTCTTTAAATATGGTTTACGTGTGAACTCAAACCTCGTTAAAGATATTTATGGTGCCCCAATACGCTTGGCTTCTGGTGGTGGTCGTGAGTCGGAGTATAAAAACTACCCATGGTTATACTATCCTTTAAGTTCGGGTTCACAAGTACATCCTATCACTACCAATCTTGAAGTTGTAAAGTTTGAATATGTTAGTGCTATTGACACTTTACCCAATGCGCTCCAAAAGACAATACTTCTAGAGTCATCGCCTTTTAGCAAATTGGTTGGGTTGCCTGTAGAGATTAATATGGATCTCGAAATTCCGAAGAACTTAAAAATAGTGAATGAAGGACCAAATTCCAAAGAGTTTAATGCTGGGCGAGTTCCTATCGCCGTGTTATTAGAAGGTGAGTTTCCCTCTGCTTTTGAAAACAGAGTTAAGCCTTTTAAAATCTCCAATGACCGGCTGAAAAGCCCACCAAATAAAATGGTCGTTATTAGTGACGGTGATGTAATTAAAAATCAATTGGACCGAGGAAACCCACTTGAGCTTGGGTTCGATAAATGGACGAATTCTTTCTACGGAAACAAGGAGTTTTTACTCAATACAGTCAATTACCTTTTGGACGATAACGGACTTATAAACATTCGAACGAAAGAAATTACGGTTCCATTTCTTGATCCTCAGAAAACCATCGAAAAAAGAACGCAGTGGCAAATTATCAATCTAGTATTACCGTTAGGTTTATTGGTGATTTTTGGGGTTTCGTTCCAATACCTTCGAAAAAGAAAATACGCCAAGACATAACCCTGTATCCTCACTAAAATGTTGATAAGTTTGTTTTAAGAACCAAGGGTTTTGGGATATATTTGTAGGAAACCGTTAGTACCAATTAGAAAAAAAGATTTCAATGAAATTCATCGTATCAAGTTCATATTTACTGAAACAATTACAGGTGCTTGGGGGTATCATAAACAGTAACAACACCCTACCCATTTTAGATAATTTCCTTTTCGAAGTAGATGGTAATTCTTTGACCGTTTCTGCTTCCGATTTGGAAACAACAATATCTTCAAAATTAGAAGTAGAAAGTAACGAAAAAGGAAATGTTTGTATTCCAGCTCGACTTTTATTAGATACACTAAAAACGTTTCCAGAGCAGCCCTTAACGTTTTCCGTGGAGGATAATAACACTATTGAAATAAGCTCTAACCATGGTAAATATGCTTTGGCGTACGCAAATGGTGAGGAATTTCCAAACACAATAGAATTAACCGATCCAAGTACTACAGTTATACAAGGAGACATATTGGCTACTGCTATTAGCAAAACCATTTTTGCTGCTGGAAATGATGATTTACGACCAGTAATGAGCGGTGTCTTTTTTCAGTTCTCTAAAGACAGTTTAACTTTTGTTGCTACCGATGCCCACAAATTAGTTAAGTATACACGCAATGACGTAAAAGCTTCTCAAGCGGCTGAATTTATCATGCCAAAGAAACCACTTAACTTAATCAAAGGCATTCTAGCTGGAAGTGAAGAAGATGTAACCATTGAATACAATGATAGCAATGCGAAATTCACTTTCAATCAAACTGAAATGATTTGTCGCCTTATAGACGGGAAGTATCCTAATTACGAAGCTGTTATTCCAAAGGAAAACCCAAATATACTCACCATCGATCGCAATCAATTCCTTAACTCGGTGCGTCGTGTAAGTATTTTCAGTAATAAAACCACGCATCAAATACGCTTGAAAATTGCAGGAGCTGAATTAAATATTTCAGCAGAAGATATCGATTACAGTAATAAAGCAGACGAACGCTTAACCTGCGACTATCAAGGGGATGATTTGCAAATTGGCTTTAACTCTCGTTTCTTAACTGAAATGTTGAACAATCTTACTAGCGATCAAGTATCGTTAGAAATGTCACTTCCTAACCGTGCAGGGATTTTAACTCCTATTGACGGAACGGATGAAGGCGAGCATGTAACAATGCTTGTAATGCCAGTAATGTTAAATAGTTAGACATTCGATTTTTAGTTTGAGGTATTCGACCTCTCAAGTGTTAAAAAAAAATCCACTTTATAAGTGGATTTTTTTATGAATAGTATCAAAAAATTAAACTATTTGCCTGTCAAAAAAAGCGCCATAATGACGCTTCGTTTATTTCTTACTATTGGTTTTTAAACCTACAAACTACTTTATAAAACGTATCGTCGAAAAATTGCTAGGTCGTTCTCCATTGTTTGCTTTAATTGCGTTGACGATAGGTAAAATAAAACCAATGATACCTACGTATATGAGTCCGAGAATTCCGAGTCCAAAAAGTAAAATGCTAGGAACGCTAATCACGGTAATTAGCAATAATGTAATTTGAAAATTAACAATGCTCTTTCCATGTTCATTCATATCCTTTACTTTGTCTCGTTGTGTAAGCCAAAGGATTAAAGGAACGATGAGTCCGCCAAAACCTGTGATATAGGTTAATAATTGAGATAATTGAGTAAGAACCAACAACGATTTGTCCGTTCTTTTTGAGGTATGATTTAAAACTTCCATTTTGATTGATGTTTTTGTGGTTGCTCTTTATTGGTCTTAATTTAACAATAAATGTTACAAATATCATTTGACTATTCTCTCTAATCGCTGCCCTTTCTATTTTCAAAAAACTTAAATTTGTACCTTTGCACTCCATGACACACAATGACACTATAGTAGCATTAGCAACCCCTGCAGGAGCTGGTGCCATTGCCATTATTCGGATTTCTGGAGCAGAAGCTATTTCCATTGCTTCAGAATTATTCTCTTCTGTTTCAAACAAGATTTTGAAACAACAAAAAACGCATACGGTTCACTTAGGACATATCAAAGATGGAGAGCGAATTGTGGATGAAGTGTTGGCTACAGTCTTTAAGGATCCCAATAGTTATACTGGGGAAAATGTGGTTGAAATTTCTTGTCATGGTAGTAATTATATTCAACAAGAGATTATTCAATTGTGTCTTCGGAATGGATGTCGTATGGCTCAAGCGGGAGAATTTACCCTACGAGCATTCTTAAATGGTAAGATGGATTTAAGTCAGGCAGAAGCAGTGGCAGACTTAATTGCTAGTGATAGTGCTGCTAGTCATCAATTGGCAATACAACAAATGCGTGGTGGTTTTTCTTCGGAAATAAAACTACTACGAGAAGAGTTACTCAATTTTGCTTCCCTCATTGAACTCGAGCTGGATTTTGCTGAAGAAGACGTAGAATTTGCCGATAGAACAGCTTTTCAGCAATTAATCACCAGAATCACAAACGTATTAAAGCGCCTTATTGATTCTT
>JAESTG010000205.1 GCA_016763715.1 Flavobacteriaceae bacterium | reverse complement strand
GATCTATACGATTTTTCACTGTGGCTAATGAAGAACAAAAATACAGTAACCTCGACAGAGGCTGCCACCAAAGCGGCAGGAGTCACACAATTAACCCCCAATCAATTGGTGAATATGTGGGACAATCTTTTTTACCAAGTAGTTTCCAAAAAATCTGATGCGGTTAGAGAAGCCATCATTCAAATGCTCGTTGCGGACAATTTCCTGAAAAAGGACGATTCGGGAACCACCCAAAGTTTAATTACAGATGATGTTGACCTACAACGATTGGCCAATGCTTATGTAGTGATTCCTCAGAATGTAGCGACAAACCATTTACCACAGTATAGTGCTCAACGTAATGCAACTACTAAAGATTATCAATACTTGGACAAAGGATTAAGTGCTTTTGAAGCAAGGATTAAAGAGGAAGCCTATAATACTGCCATTGATGAGGTACGTAATGCAATACAGATTAATGAAAGTGAAAACATGACAGCTTATACTTTAGCTGACGAAACTCACCTAGCTTCTGTAGACCAAGCGTATGCGAACGCCACCCTATCAGTAGACGATGCCACTGGAGTGGAATCTTATACCAATTTGAATTTGCCCACCTTTAGTTTTGAAGAGTCTAATATATTTAAACACGGCTTTTTAGACATCAAAGTACCCTCTAGTACTTTAACATTAGTAAACAACTTAACTGCGAAGGGAGTTGATAATGAAACTCAACTTGTAGAACGATTGGAAGAAGAAGCTGGAGATTTAGCTTCAATACTTCACAACGATTTAGATAATAAGGAAAAGATAGTTCTTTACAACGGTTCTTTTATTCGAGTGTCTAAAAAAAGTGTGCCTGAATTTACATTTAGTGCTAGCGCAGAAGCAAGTCTAAAAGACTCCTCTAAAATGGTGTTAGCTCTCAATTTGGCTTCTGGTTATGAATCAGCAGAGATAAGTGCCAACACACTTGAAATTACGTTCGATGAAGGTACTATAGAAAACAATGTTACTTTAAATGCTGAAAGTGCCACTACTCATACCGTTTTACTCACTTCATATCCAGATTTCATTTCTGTTCCAACAACAGCAACATCATTTAATCTTGCAGGTATCCTCACGTTAAATAATGGCGTGGAACTGATTGTGGATAGTGATATTACCCTAGGTGGCACAAGAACTCATGGAGGCGCAACCAGAAAGCTCGCACAAGAAAAAACTATTGAACATCACGGCATTAAAAAGATGGGGGTTGGTGATTTTAGAAAAGTAGATCAAGAAGTATGTTGCTATGTGCCAGGTGAAGTGTCTCGTATTGAGAATATCATGGCTAAAGAATACAAAGAACGAGCTACCAGACAGTTATTAAGTAGTGAAACTACCAATGAGACTACTACCGAAAAAGAGGTGGATAACCTAACAGACACTACTACCTCAGAACGGAATGAACTTTCTTCGGAAGTAGCTTCTATACTTAATAGTGACAAATCTGAAAACTATGGGGCGTCTGCTGGAGTAAATGGAACTTTTGACGTTTTTAATGGGAGTCTTTCCTTTGGAGTAGATGCATTTCACAATGGAGCCTCTTCATCTTCATCTTCTAACTCTAACAGTACATCTCAAACGTATGCCGAGGAAGTAACGGTACGTGCTTTGGAACGAGTGGTTCAGAAAGTCACCAAAAAACGAACGTCTCGTATTCTGCGTGAATTTGAAGAAAACAACAAACACGGTTTCGACAATCGTGAAGGAACAAGCCATGTTACTGGTGTATATCGTTGGGTAGATAAAATCTACACCAATAAGCTTATTAATTATGGAAAGAGGCTCATGTATGAGTTTAATGTTCCTGAGCCATCCAAATTCTTTAAAGAAGCTATTATCGAGTTTATTGAAGGAGGAGAGCAAACGCAAATTGAGAGTATCCCAACTGGACTTGTACTTCCAGACAAACCAAGTACATTACCTTGGCATATCAAAGACGCTCGTCATATAAGCGGGCAAAATTATCAAAAATTTGCAGGCTGGTATAACGCCGAGGTGGTAGCTCCTCCTACTTGGAATATAAAAATAGCAAAGTCATTTTCTGGCGGAGAATATCCAGAAAGTGGTGGATCAAGACAGTTTTCGTTCAATAATCTAGAAATTCCAGAGGGTTATAGAGCAACCAAACTGAACTGGTCCTTCGAGTTTAAGCCTGGTGTCAATAAAAAAACAGACGCAAAACTTTTAATTGCCAAGAAAGAAATTGCTATAAAACGACTAACAAATGGAACACCTGGAAATTTGGCAAACCCCTCTTCGGGCGTAGTATATATCCCTTCCCATAGTAATGGTAGTAATATTCCAATAAGTATCGTTGCCTGGGATATGGGAAGCTTTATTCTCAACGTAACAGTAAATTGCTATGCGACAAATGGTAATATAATGAATTGGAAAAATGAGACATACAATATCATTGTAAGCGCCTATCAAGAACAAGTGAATGAGTACAATGACAGCTTATACGCCAATTTCGTCCCTGATTTGCCTGATACAGAGAATCAAACCAATCGTTTGCAATTCAATCCTTTATTGAATCGTTCCTTGGAAAAACGAGAATTAAAACGTTTAGCTATACAAATGATGGCGAAACCTTTTAAAATTGCTATTAGCAAGGACAATTACACCTCGGGGTCATTTACCAATATTAACATGACAAGTGCATTCGAAAAACATGCGCAATATATCAAGTTCTTCGAGCAATGTTTCGATTGGGAGATTATGGCCTATACATTCTATTCGTATTTCTACGCTGATATAAACAAATGGAAGGATCTATTCCGTCAAAGTAACGGAACCGATCATATTTTTCAAGCCTTTTTACAAAGTAGCATGGCGCGTATGGTAGTGCCTGTACGCCCTGGTTTTGAAGAGTCCGTCACCTATTTCTTGGAAACAGGTGATATCTGGATGGGCAACCAATTGGCTATAGACCGCGACGACGATCTATACTTGTCTATTGCCGAGGAATTACAAAACACAGAAGGTGTAGTGGAGAAAGAATGGGAAACCCGTGTACCTACGGCATTAACCATTTTACAAGCAGACTCCGCTCCACTAACCGAAAATGGCTTGCCTTGTTGTCATAACGAAACCGAAACCGAAAATTTGGCTTATGGCACAAGTATCATGGTGGGTAAAGACGAGACCACTCCTACCCCTTAATTTTTTTATAAGCCATTGCCAGAGCATTTCTGGGGAGATTTGTATTCGGTGTGGCTTTTAAAGAACCACTCTCCGCGTTCGCTTGAGGGAGATGTAACAAAGAGAGTGGTTTTAATTTCAAACTACAACTTGCGCCGACCTGTATGGACAGCGCGAGGGGTGGTTTAAAAACACAAAAATAGTATGAGTAATTCATTTGAATTTGGGGAAATCTTCGGGCTGGAGAGCCCCCTAACAATAAATGCAACCAATACCGAGAACATCGGATTCTACGAAGATAAAATAGACTTTCAAACTCTCGTAGAAGATATTAAAGCTTCAAAAGCAAAGCACCTATTAAAGTCGTTCGACTATAAAAAGTATTTAAGTACGCTAACCTCTATAACAGCAACTAAGGATCGAGAAACGCTTGAAACTCATTCTGTTACTTCATTCGTTGATGTTTCTTTTAAAGTAGAAGATAAAGATGGTCTAGAGCGCAACTTAAGACTGTACGGTACTTTGAATAAAAAAATAGAAAATGTACGTACCGACATTTATGTCGCAAGAACCACCATCGATGCCAAAAAACATCGACTGCTATACAAGATCCTATTTGTCTATGAAGGATTTGGGAACAAAAAAAATAACACAGACAAAGCTGACATCCATCGTGTAGCTATTGCCATTTCAACTGTAACCTATGAAGATTACAGTGCAGCTTTCGACTATCTAGGCTACCACCGTGGTCAAGTAGAACAAGAAGTAATAGAGAAATTTGACGCTGCCTTCATATTGGCAGAAAAAAGCCCGTCTCAACTGTCTTTTCTATATCGTGTTGCCCCAGTATTTGTATTGCAAAACCGAAGTGAAGCCCTAAAGTGGAGGGATTTAGAATTCCTTTTGGAAGGACGCCTTCCAGAAAATAGGGAAAAGGCAGTTCTTAAGATCATAAGATCGTTAACCATAGGCTTTTCAATCGCTGACGACTCCATCGAAACTATAAAAGCCAGTTCTAAAAGTAGGATTAACAACTTTTTTTATAAAATATCCTTAAAACGAATGGGCGGTAGTCTGTTTGAGAAATTGTATTTGAAAATAAATGACTTCGGAATTGGGGAAGAGAATTACACCCTTTTTATACAAGAACTTTACCTGTTGTGGCTATTAAGCGATTATTCAGACCCTAAATATGTTAAAAATCTAAAAGAATATACCGGTGGTCCAGAGGTTATTTTATACGACACTAAAAAAATATTAGGGTTTTACAATAACGATTATAATTTCGATTTTGTTGGAGACAAATTTAAGTTAAAGATTAAAGTAACCCGAGAAGACACTACCTATGTAAAATCCTCTACACATTCCAATAGGCCAAGATCAAAAACGACCATCGTAGCTATAGGCACTTACAATTTGTTTCATCCTATTACCTTAGCCGATGTGCCCAAGGAAGGTGAAATCAAGATTCCAACCAATGTGATACCTGCCTTCTATTTAAAGGCTTTTGACGATAAACAACGTTGGAGCAATATAGACAAAGGTGTGTGGTTGGGAGTTGATATTGGCACTACATTTCTTGGCGTTGGAAATTTGGTGAAATTGAGGTACTTGAAGCACCTCAGTAAGCTTCAAAAGTATTTTAAACTTTCCATTGGTGTGGCCGAATTGTCCTCCAGTACCTTAGGCATCATTTTCGACATGATTTCTAATCATTGTGAAGACAAGGAATTGTGCGATCAAATTAGAGAGGTATTATTTTGGATTGAAATAGCATCCCTCGGAACAGATGCGCTTAGCAATAAAATACTAAGAAAAAAAGCAGATGACTTTTTGGACAGTGCTGAGGCTAAAGTATTAGATAAGCGAATTATTTACGAAATTGAAAAAGTTTCTAGCCGAAAAAAAGTCCGTGTGAAAAATACGGAAGAACTTGGCGCTGTTGGAAATAAAATAACGTTCAACCTATTGGATGAGTTGGGCGAATCCATTGGGGCGTTAATTAGAACCGTATCGGATAAAGGTAGGACTGTGGGCTATACATTGGAAGTTGCTGGGAAGAAAATAAAATTGAACAGTAAAGTTTCTTTATTGAATAGAAATATGGGACTGTCGCTAGAATTACCCGTTGGACACAAGGAAAGTATTTTATACGCAGATTTTGCGATTCCAACTGAGATTACCGAAGTGCTTTCAGGATTTGGTAATATTATGCTCGATGACGCCGTGCTATTATATAAAAACAGCAAAAAACTTGGAAAAGTAGATGGTAATTCTGGAATATGGATGAAAAATGATGAGCTTTATCAAGGATATGGCGGGCAATCCGTAAATTTAAAAAAGTTTTGGGAAGCAAGAGAAGCAGGAAAAAGCATTCAAGAGGCCGCATTTGAAACTTTTACAGGAAAATGGGCCAAAAATAATGGGT
>JAESTG010000052.1 GCA_016763715.1 Flavobacteriaceae bacterium | reverse complement strand
GGGGAATGTGTTTTTCCATTCAGAACTAGGTGTTGTAACCTACAAAATGGTAGTTGACTCGATGAAAGTAATTTAATTATCAAAAACATTAATGACTAAAATTTATGAAAAAAACACTTACTCTTTTAGCTATTCTCTCATTTCTATATATGAATGCACAATTTAAAGAAGGAACGATTTATTTAAAAGACTCAACTGAAATAAAAGGTCTAATAAAATTTAAGACATTTGGAGGTGTTAAATATAAAGAAGATGAAGGTTCGGATATCAGGGAATACGAAGACAGTCAATTAAGTGGTTATGATATAAATGAAAATGGAATTATTAAAAAATACAGATCCAAAAAAGTAGGAGCCAACTTTCCTCGTATAATGAAAATAGAAAAGCTTGGGAAAATTAATCTATATAGCATTTTTGGTTCAAACGCAGGTAGTGCAATGGGATTGGGATTACCTGTATCTGAAGGATATGTTTTTTTTCTAGAAAAAAATAATATTACGATAAGAACGGGTGCCAAATTTAAAAACGGAAAATTGCACCTAATTGAAGATTGCCCAACCTTAATCGATAAAATTAAAAAGAAAGAATTCAAGAAAAGAGATGTTATTGAGATTATCGATTATTATAATAAAAAGTGTGATTGAAAAATGTGCTATTTGTAACAATGTATAAAATTAATTGCTAGAAGTGTTTATGTCTTAATCGGAACATTCTCCGAATTTTCCTCAGGTTAGTCCCATTTTGCTATCTTAGTCTTACGCAACTAATCTTATACCAACCGTTGTACTCAAACAGAAAAACTAATAAAAATGAAGAAAACCCTTTATGATTTAACCAAAGATGACTGGAACACACTTTTCCCTGTTGAATTGGTTGACCATAATCCTGAATGGAAAAAGATTTATGAAAAGGAAAAAGACCGAATAATTGAAAAAGTCGGGAGCGAAACAATTTTGCGAATTGAACACTTTGGCAGCACATCAATTCCGAGAATTAAATCGAAGCCATATGTCGATTTGATGATTGAAATTCCAAAGAAGCTATTGTTTGATAAGAATCTAATCTCAAAATTTACGGAATTGGGCTATTCCCATTTTGAAGTTCCAGCAAGAGAAAATATTGAAGCATTTTCATCATTTGGTAAAGGATATAATTTTGAAGGGAAAAAAGAACAGATTTTCCATATTCATATGTGCCCAAAAGACAATGTAATGTGGAAACAAATTGGCTTTCGGAACTTTTTGACTTCTAATCCCGAACGAGCAAAGCAGTATGAGAATCTAAAAATCGAATTGGCAGCGAAATTCAAAAACGACAGAGGTTCATATATGCTTGGAAAGACTGATTTTGTGAATGAAACTTTGAACATTATAAACGAAAAAGCCTGAGCACAACAAAACCTAAACTGCATTAAAACGCAGTTTAACCAAAACGTTGTACATAATTTAAAAACAAAAGTGCGAACATTAAAGAATAATAGCATAGTGTTAAATAGAGGATGTTATTTGGCTCCGAGCTATCAAACACATGACTTCAATGATTTTTTAATTGGTATAACCGAATATAATAAGCCTATCGAAACAGGAGTTTGGCACTCTCATATTAACCCAATGATAAGTTTTGTGCTCTATGGTAGTAATATTGAATATCGAAAAGAGAACGTAATTGAAAGAACTACTGGTTCTATAAACTATTATCACGCTCATGAATTGCATAAAAACTCCTATAATTATTTCCCATCCAAACATATAAGTATAGAATTATCTCCTAATTTTTTAAAACGATGTGAGTATACCGAAACGCAAATTGAATTCGCTATAAATAAAAATCATGATTCTAATTTTACATTCATAAAATTAATGGGTGAGGCACAGATTAAAGATAAGCAATCTCGTCATGCTATAGAAATGTTATTTCTTGCATTTATTGAAAATGCTCTAAAATCTAAAGATGATACACAGTTTCCTTTTTGGATGAAATCAGTACGCAATCTATTAAATGATAGATGGAGTGAGAATATTTCTTTAAAAGAATTGTCTGATAAAGTGGATGTTCATCCTACTACAATTTCAAAGAATTTTATGAGATATTTTCAGTGTACACTTGGAGAATATACTCGAAAACTAAAAATTAATCATTCTATTGATATTATGAACTCCTCATCGCATTCGCTTACAGAAGTAGCGTATGAATGTGGTTTTTCGGACCAAAGTCACTTTACAAGAGTATTCAAATCTATGACTGGTTATTTACCAAAAGAATACGCTAAAATTTAAAATAAAGGCAAATTTCATTCTATTTTTTTAAATAGCTAAAGCTTCTTTTTGTAAAATCAATCTTAAATTACATAGTTATGAGAAAGAATAAAATTAAAAGTGCAATTATACTGTCTAGCATCTGTATATCAATATTCCATTTTAGTTGCAATAATTCTAAAAAAGAAGTATCAACCAAAAAAGAAGAAAGTTCCATCTCAAGCCAAAATACAGAATGGATAAATGCCTTGATTATGGCTTACAGAGCTTTAACCAATAATCGTAACATTGCAGCAGCAGACCTACTATTGGAAGCTACAGACCTTATGCCTAAAAAAAATTGGGAAAATTATTTTGTATGCGCAACTATCTATGCTCCCAAAGGTGAAAATGACAAGGCATTTCTTTCAATTCAAAAAGCAATTGAAGCCGGTCTTAAAGATGTAGAATTACTAAACTCCGTTTCTGAATTTTCTTTATTGCGTAATGATTCGAGATGGAAAGATTTAATTAACAGTACTAATAACAAAAGAAAAGCCTACTTAAATTCTATTAACAACCCTCAACTTTTAGAAGAACTAGAAAATATGTGGAAGGAAGATCAATTTGCATTATCCAAATATGAAGAGAATATTAAATCATTAGATACTAATGCTAGTGTTCAAGAATACAGGATGTTATTTAAGCCTGTTAAAGATAGATGGAACATAAATAAAGACAAATTGGATAGCATTATCAATATACATGGTTGGCCTGGATATAAACTCGTTGGTGAGGATGGAGCAAAAATATCTTGGGCTATTCCGCAGCACCATCCAAACATTTTTTTTAAAGAGAAGTGCCTCATATTGATTGCTAAATCAATAGAAAACAAAGATACAGACCCAAACCATTATGCTGAATTAAAAGACAGAATTGCCCGAGAAACTTGGCAAAAACAAACCTTTGGAGCAAGCATGGGAGAAGGCATGCCATATCCTATTGAAGACCCTGCTAATGTGGATAACAGAAGGATAGCATTAGGCTTACTAGAACCTGTTGAAATCTATGCTTATTATCATGGTATTAAATATCAAAGACCTAGTATTGAAGTAGCAAAAACTGAAATGAAAACCATTTATGATAAGGCACAAAAAAACTACACAAATTTTGAATATTTTATCACTAAAAAAAATGCAGATTCTGCAAATGTATATATCAACAAAGGGATAAAATTTCATGGAGATATTAGCAATAGTCAGCTATATAAAGCAGCAATCAAATTAGCTCAAACGGATAATAAACGTTCACATCAGATTAGTTTAAAAATTATAAAAGTTCTTATATGGCGAAAATGGGAGAAGCGGTTTGAAATATTAAATCAAATTGGATTTAGTTCTTTACACGACAAGCAAGAGTGGATAAAAATCAAAGAACTACTTGAAAAGAGTAAATAATAAAACTATGCACAACAATGGCTATAATTAATACGGGTTTTGATACTTAATCCAAAGTTCAATACTTTTAACGAAGTCCGCCAAATCTTTTGATTTGGCTTTAAAAATGAAAAGATAAAAACAAAATAAAAAGTTTTGGCTAAGTGCTTAATCGGAAATTAATCGCTTTTTAATTCCCGTACTAGCATAGCCGAGACGTTCGTGAATTAACTATGCATTCGATCTAAAACCTCAATTACTTCGGCTTTTTTCCGAACAGAAACGGGAACAGTTTCCTTATTTTTCAGTAATAAATATCCGCCATCCGTTTTTATAAAAGCACTAATACACTGTAAGTTGACCAAATGACTTTGATGCACTCGTAAAAACTCATAGGAGTTGAGCATATCTGCAAAATATTTAAGTGTTTTGGTGACGAATATTTTTCGGCCTTCATTTAAGTAAAACACCGTATTATTATTGTCAGCCTCGCAGCGAACAATATTATCCAAGCTTACAATGATAATCTTATCCAGTGTGTGGAGTGAGATTTTATCTGGTCTAGACTCTGGTGCTGCAAGCGTATTTTTTAATATGTTGAGCCGTTCTTTATTGGGCTCAATTTGTTCTTTTGCCCGTGAAATAGCAGTGGCTAAATCTTCATTGGAATAGGGCTTTAAAACATAATCAATAGCCGCAAATTTAAAGGCTCTAATTGCATATTCATCACTTGCGGTCACGGAAATTATCTTGCTGGATAAGTCCGGAAAAATTTCCAGTAAGTCAAATCCTGTTCCGTCACCTAACATAATATCAAGAAACAATATATCGGGTTGTGTTTTCCGAAGCAGTTTAGCTGCTTCCACCACACTTTGGGCAGTATCAATAACCTTAATTTCTGGGTGATGATTATCCAAGTCGCTCTTCAATAGTTGAAGTGCATCGGCCATATCTTCTATAATAATTGCTGTGAGCATGGGAGTGTTTTAATAGTCGGTTTCTAATGGGATTTTGAAAGTTACTTTGGTTCCAAGTATTGTTTCGTTTTCTTTAATCTCTTCAATTTGCAATGCACCTTTCCCTGAAATAGATTCGATTCGTTCTTCAGTCACGCTTAGCGCCATGGACTGGTGGTCTGTGGCTGTTTTTGCTTTTTGTGATTCAAAAATTCCAGGACCATTGTCGCTTATAGTGCAATATAGAAGATCTTCGGTTGTCCTAAATTCGATATTGAGAACCCCAGCGTTAGTGCTCTTCAGAATTCCATGTCGTATCGAATTCTCTACAAAAGGTTGAATTAACATAGGCGGAATTAAGATCTCTTCGGGATCCATTTCTGAAGTAATTATAATGTCATATGTAAATGACTTGGACGCCATTAATAGTTCTACATCAATGTAATTTTTCAAGGTTTTTATTTCCTGAGCCAGACTAATACTTTCCTTTCTTGAATTGTACAAAATCTCCCGTAACATAGTCGCAAAGCTATTAATGGTATTATTCATCTTTTCTGGATTGCTGGTTCCCATGGCTTTTATACCATTGAGCACGTTGAAGATAAAATGAGGATTCATTTGAAGACGCAATGCTTTTTGTTCTAACGATAACAGATGATTTTGCACTTCTAATTGTTTCTGAATTGCTTTGTTTTTTTGTTTTACATGATGAATGTACCTCCAGGCTATTAGTAAAATAAGACACAAGCCAACTCCCATAATTAACCATTGAAACCAGGTTTTTTTATGCAGAGGGCTTTCGATAAAAAATCGAAAATCAATGGTGTCGCTAGTTTCCCATCGATAGTTTCTAGATTGTACTTTAAAGTGATGTGCACCAAACCCCAAGCCAGCGAGACTTTGCAGATTACTTTTGGACCAAGGACTCCAATCACTTTCATTTAGTTTAAAACGATACTCAATTTCTTTTGGATGATCCAGATCTACGGATCGATAACTAAAGGAGATTTGATTTTGGTCGGGTTGAAGTTGTAGGGTTTTATTATTAGCTAAACCAATGAATGCAGAGAGTGAATCTAAAGACTGATAACCCACCGAAATATTTTCAAAATAGATAGTTGGATTGAGATTGGTTTCCTCGGGAGTTTTGGCTGAATCGTATTTGGTGAGGCCATAAATAGCACCAAACCACAGGTTGCCATGATTGTCTTTGGAAACAGCATTGAGACAGGTTTCAATACCTAAGAAACCATCATTTCGCCCAAAATGTATCACGTCTACAATTTCGTTTTCTTTGTTAAGTAGGATTTTATCTACTCCTTTTTCAGTTCCCATCCATAGATTTTCTTCGGAATCAAAAATAAGTTGATAACAGTTGTTAGAGGTAAGCCTTTTAGTGCCGCTCAATTTTTTAAACTGAGTAAAGTTGCCTTCTGAAGCATACCAAACACCACTGCCTGCTGTCCCAAGATAGAGATGATTGTTTCGAAATAACAGGGTGTTTATGGGGACTTTGTGCTGTAATACTTCTCCTAAATGCGTAATTTCATTATTTTTTAAATACCCTAGATGGCCAGATTGTGTGGCATACCAAATACGTCCATGAGTATCCGCTTTCATATCACGGATGAGTAAATCCTCAATCCCATCCTCGGCTTCGAAGGTTTTTAATATAGTAAGTTGCTTTTTTTCAATGTTATATTGCAATTTCACAATACCACTGCTATAAGTGGCAGCCCAAATGGTGTCATTACGTGTATATAATTGACGAATCCAGTTAGAAGGAAATCCTATGGACTCATTAATTAGGTGGTTTTTAACCTGAATGACAGTGTCAATTTGTATATTATCTAAGTCGGCTCCATCAAATAACAAGCGATGTTCCTCCCTCGTTTCTCTATAGAGGATACCCTTACCGTCTGATCCTGCCCAAATATCTCCATGTGAATCACTCGTGATTGTTTTTATTTTTACTTCTGAAAAACCTTCAATAGTAGGAATGCGATGTATCCCTAGCGAATCAATGGTTGCTAAACCCGCTTCTGCGTTTGAAATCCAAAGTTTACTCCCATCGAAATGAGTGGCGTAAATACGATTGCCTGGTAGTCCCGTGTCCTTATCATAATGTGTGAATTCATTCAAGAAATATTTATATAATCCCCCGCCACTGGTTGCAATCCAAATATTTCCATTTCGGTCGGTCATGGTTTTGCGAATGTGTGAAACTGAAAGCCCGTTTCGCTGATTCAATTTTTTAACCAAACTAAGCGCATTCGAATGGTATACAAAAACACCACTGGCGTCTGTAGAAACCCATAACTGGTTCTTTAATATACCAATATGATTAACACGTTGAGGTCCAACAATGATGCGGTCTGGTTCGTTATTGAAAATATCCAACACTATGATTCCGTCCATAAATGTAGCTGCAAAAAGATTCTCTTGATGCAAGACAAGTGACGTAAAGTTTGTGGTTTCATATTGTTCTACGACAGCGTTATTGCTCAAGGAATTTAACTTCCAAAGTCCTTTGTTTGAGGCTATCCAAAACTTTTGGCCATCAAATACAATATTGGTGATGGTATTATTGTCTAAAGTTTTATGCAGAATTATTTTTTCTGGAGTTTTGTTTTTTTGAAGTTTATAAAGACCATTTACAGTACCTAAAAATGTGACTTTTTCATGTCTAAAAATTGTAACGACCTGCGGCATTTTAAAATTCACAAATTCATCATTAACTTTTAATGAAACCCCTTGTTGCGTTCCAATAAAAAGGGAATCGTTGGCAAAAATGATGGTGTTGATATAGTTAGACCCTAACCCGTCACGATCGTTAAATGTGGTAAAGGAGTCTCCATCAAATCGGCTTAAGCCCCCACCGCGTGTTCCAAGCCAGAGATAACCTATTTCGTCTTGTACCATATCATACACTTGAGACTGTGGCAAGCCATCTTCCATGGTGTATGATCGTAAATCGTTATTTTGAGCGCGTGCTATTCCCATCCACAACAATGCAGATAATAGAAATGTAATTTGTAATTGGATATAATTCATGGAATAGGTCTCTTAACAAATATAGCTAAACTCTTCAAGGTGTTACCCTCGGTTATTATAAATGAACACTAAAGTCATGCCGTTCTTTTAGGGTTTGTGTTATTTAGTAATTGCGTTCGAGTTATTCATGATTTCATTCATGAAAAGGGAATTTACAGGCATGTATATAAATTTGAATTGTCTAAGCTAAGAATCTCATATTCAGAAGTGTCATTGCAGTTTGTGATGGGTTTCAACACACATACGATGGTTGTTTTTCCTTTAATTTCAAGTATTTTTCCTGAAAGGTTGCTAGTCCAGCGAAATTTTTCAATCGGAATTTCCAGTTCATAAAGTGTCAATGAAATGGCCTCATTATCCACAATCCAATCCATGATATCCTCTCGGTTGTATAAGTCAGGTATATCCTCTTCTTTTTCAAATGAGATTTTCCAATCTACAGGAATATTAAATCGATACGAATAGGCTTCACCTATTTTGGTTTCCCCTCTGCTTTTTATAGCACTTAACCAATTCATTTTTATGTTGGGATAGGTGTTTTTTATTTCTTTGGCAAGTGATTTTGGCCCTTTGGATTGTGCTGTAGGGTAGTAAGTATAGTAGGGATTAGCTAGGTAATGCGAAGCATATCTTCCTCCAAAAATATTGAAATGGGGAGATGCGTAGATTTGGGGTATTTGTTCCGAGGAAAAAATAGTCTTTAGCAATTGCAATAAAGTTTCATTTTTACCTAAACCGCAGGAATGAAAAATAATTTTTGTTTTTTTATCGACCCTTTCATCCAATTTCGGTAGTATCTTTTTCTCCAATACATCAGTTAGCGTTTTTTTTGTCACTCTAGGACCGTTTTTATTGACTCGAAGGGACATTCCCCGCCAAGCGTTGCTATGACTCACAATGTGAATCTCATTATATTGACCTCTGTTATTGTTTGAAATAAGCCAACTCATAATCTCCTCCAAAGAAAATATGTTTTTCACAATCTTCATTTTTTTATTCTCAAAATGGGCTGTTGCATTGGCGTAATAATTATTTCCATCTTCGTCTTCGTCAATACCCGTGATAAAGACGACACTCTGTTTTTTTATTTTAGATTCTTCGGAAGTATTCGAAGCCTTGATTTCGATATTTGGATATGGTTCTTCACATCCGAAAAGAAAAGAGAGACTAATCAATACAAGCAGTGTGTAGTTTTTCATTATTTCTGAAGTGATTTAGGTTAGTAATTTTCAGAAATAGCACCCATTGTTCCGAAGTCATCATCATTCCAAATGAAGATCTGTTGTGTTATTGATGTTGAAACTTTAGCCGTTTTAGTATAACTTACTTCTGCACGAACAATTTGATTTGCCTTTCCAAATTTTTGATTGGGAAACAAATAACGAACTTCGGTTAATGTATCGTTACAGTGTGTATTTCCGAGGCTCGGAAGACTAATATAGTCGCCATTTGTGGTAATGAGGATATATTGAGACACCAAATAGGAGCAGTATTCTACATAACTAGCTTCTATTTTTAGCACTTTTGTTACTCCTTCTAATTTGGGACTCTGTAATTCACTAACGACAATGTTAGTAAGGCTTTCTGCGGCTTCAACAGGAAAGGTTGTAAGCGTGATAGACCTTTCTACATCGGTAGACAAAGTAGCATTATTTTGCACTAGTTCTTGCTCGTTTAAGGAGCCGTTTATAGATACATTGTAAGCAGAAGTTATTTCAAATTCTTGTGCTGTTACTGAATTAAGGCCAGCTAGCAAAATGATGATTAATGCAAATTTTTTCATAAGGATACGTTTTAGATTGTTATGATTATATATCAAATGTATATCCAGTTTGTGAGTTGATTCCCACTCTTTTAGAATTCGTAAGGATTGAGTTAGAAAGCGTAAACCCCGAATTTTGTTCGAGGTTTAAAAGTCGAAATAAATGGTAAACTTAGATTGTGACAACTACTGTAAATTGTCGTTTACTTGTTAATTTTTTGACTGCTTTATTTTGAAATATTTTGGTAATTTTTGGTTGTCTCACCCATTGCCCGTTTTCAAATGATTCAATACTTAGAACAATACCATTAAGCCCAAAACGAACGCGTAGTTTGGTATGAAGCAAAAGCTGTGTTTCGATGAGTTTTTTAAATTCAGCTTTAAACCACATTTTGATTTGTCTTTCTTCCGTTTTTGAAAGGTTGTCAAATGCCATTCCTGAAGAAGGTGTTAATTCTGCACCATTAAAAACAGCAATGGTGAATGATTTTTTGAATTTGAATTTTTCAGTGATATCGCCAGTAGCACCTACAGCAGAGCTCTCCACGTTTTTTGGCATTGGTAAAGGTTGTTTTATCCGTTTTAAACTTCCATCGTTATTCACTTTTTGTTGATCTACAGCTACAAAAGAAGTGTATTGGGTGGCAAGATTGTACTGCAATCCAAGGTCGATTACTCTTTCTTTTACATCTTCATGGAATAAGACTGCATAATCATCTAGTTGTTCAATCTTTTTTCGTGCCCAGAAGTAGCGTAGTGCTTTGTTATTTGGATTTAATTGCGCTTTTGACACTTTGAATTCTTGCTTGATTTTTTTCTTTCCTTGGTAGCCAGTAAGTACTAATTTACCTTTGGCCTCACCGCGATATTTACCATAGACAACCACAGGTCGCGTAGAGAATACGTCAGGGATACTTGCAGGCTGAACATCGTAAATCTCAAACCCTTTGGCTTTTAATTTTACCTGTGTAAGGAGCGGTTTGCTTATGTATTCTTTGAATGCTACGGCCGCTTTTTTAGCGTCGTCTTTTGATGTTGCTATAAAAGAAGCACTATTGGAGACCGAAGCCATTCCTTCAATGAGGTAACGATTTACACTGGAACCTATTCCAAAAGTAAATACGTTGGCTTTATCCAAATTTTCACTAATTAGTGTAAACGCTTCTTTTTCCACGCTTACATATCCATCGGTAATAATGATCATAGATCGGGCGCTGCCTTCATTTATTCTAGGCAATTGATAAGCTTTTCTTAAAGCACTTAATAATTGCGTCCCACCACCACCTTGACCATGGGTTAAAAACTGAACGCCTCTCTCAATATTGGCTCCGTTTGCCAAAATGGGAATGGGACTTAAGGTGGTGGAGCTTGACGCAAAAAGGAGCACATTAAATGTGTCGGTGGGTTCTAAATTACATAACAAGTTGCGCATGAGTTTTTTTGAAACTTCCAATGGATATCCATTCATGGATCCAGACACATCTACAATGAACAAATATTCCCGTGGGTTAATTTGTTTGGGTTTTGCTTCTTTGGTAGGTTCCATTAAATAGGCAAAGAATTTTTCGTCATCATGTTCGTATAGCAATAGTCCAGTTTCAATCTTGTTTCCTCGCAAGCTAAAATTTAATATAAAATCACGATTAGCAGGATTGTGATTGCTTTTGGATAAGAATACCGTGGCATTAGTGTCGCTACTATAATCAACATTTATTTTATGAGAAGCACTGTGTATATTTTGAATGGTAATTCCAGTATTTAAAGAGAGTTCTAAGTCAAATAAAAAGGTGTCCGATATTCCTTTTTTAGTGTGAGGATTATTAAATGACGTATCGTTGCTAGTTTGTTCCCCAGTAAACCTTGGGCCTACTACTCCAGGAGCTACAAATTGATATTCTCCATTGGAGGGAAGTAGCATTTCTGTATAGTAAATATCGATGGTAATTTCATCTCCAGGCAGGATGTTTCCAACCTTCATTTGGAAGACGTTGGGTCGTGTTTGATCTAGTTTAGCGGCTCGCTTACCATTTCTAATAGCAGTTGTATAGATTTTTTCTGCTTGTTGTTTT
>JAESTG010000204.1 GCA_016763715.1 Flavobacteriaceae bacterium | reverse complement strand
TATACAATTGAAATCGTAAATAAATTGCCCTACAGTACCAATTTTGTGTTCAGGATCTTTACAGTGTATAAGTTTCACCCCATCAAATTCATCTTCTTGATAGGGATGGTCATGTGAACAATACACATAGACATCATGTCCTTTCTTTTTCAGAAACACTGAAAAAAATTCTGCAAATTGTTCAAATCCACCGTGATGGTTAGGTATCCCTCTTGTTCCTAGTATTCCTACTTTCAATGTTATTTATTTGTTTTAACGCAAAAGCACCCCCAATTACAAGAGTTGCCATATCGTAAGGTTTAAAAATTCCGGTCACCACAAAACTAGAAATTAAAATATAAAAGGTGCAGGCCACCAGTAGGTTATTCCCAATTATTTGCAACTTACTCTTTTGATGAGCATACGCAAATGAGTATAGATACAAGATCATTAAGAAATAAATCACCAATCCAAAAATTCCAGTTTTTAAATATAAATAGGCGAATCCATTATGGGTAAGAGACAAATGTTGGGTCATCTCTCCATCCAATTTAGCTTCAAAACCTATGTCTACAGTAGAACCAAAACCTTGTCCTAAAAACCATTGCTTTTCCTTATCCACCTCTCCATATACCATATGTGCTTCATAAGCTCTCCAATGCTTCCATAATGCCCTTCGATCTTTACTATTAACATCCACATTCTTAAGGCTAAAACTCTCATCAAAGGAGTTTTTTAGTTTGGCAAAAAACGAATCTACCACCACGCCATTCTCTTTTTCAGGCTCGTAATTACTTAAAATAGCAATACTTATAGAGCCTAGAATAAGCATTCCCGCTAAGACCATAGCACTTTTTTGATTCAATTTCAAATACCCATAATATGCCATGGACATTAAAATTACCACCAATATCATTGTTCTTGAGAAATAGAATAGAAATGAAATAATCAAACACACCACCATTATTTGATAGAAAAACTTATACCTCGATCGTTTCATGGGTAATTCTTTCACGCAAATAATAATAGTCAATGCAAGACTTTCAACGTGGTTATAACGTCCAAAATAAGTTCTAATTCGAGTGGTATCGGATGGAATAATGGTAAAATTCACAGCCATTTTGAAAAGGTGCATGAAGGCAAAATAGAAGCCCATAAGCACCAAAATATTCAAAAAAGATTTCTTATTTTCAAGACGCATGGTAATAAAATACCCTGAAGCAATGACAGCGATAGGCCTTAAAAAGTAAACTAGGTCTTTTGAAAAATAATAGTAGTCATTTTCAGGATCAAAAACCGATATGGAGCCAATTAATACGAGTCCAAACAGTATGATAATCAACAAAGCAACACTACTTGAAATTTGTTTTCTAAAACACAGTATAGCAACCACAAGAGACACCCCAAAGGAGAGCTCCACATTGGCCTTTTGAAGAGACCAAATAAGTACTATTAAGCATATTTTATAAAACCACTGTCCCATTTACAATACTCTATCGTATAATTGAATAAATTTTTGATACATGGCAGCCGTGGAATAAACTTCCTCTGCCTTTTGAAAGGCTTTTGCTTCCATGTTATGCTTCATTTTGTCATTTTCTATCAATTCTGAAATAGCCGCAACCAGCGCTACTTTATCATTGGGTGGAAATAACAAACCTGTTTCTCCATGGTCAATGATTGTAGAAATTCCACCAATATCTGATCCAATAACAGCTCGTTTTGAAAGCATCGCCTCCACGACAATGAGACCAAAAGATTCTGGTTCTGTAGAAGGAACAACTACCAAGTCTAATGACTCTAAAACGGCATATATATGATCCTGAAAATCCACAAAACTCACCTTTTCCGTTAGTCCCTGGTTTTGAACTTCGTCTTGTAAGTTAGCTAAATAAAACTCTTGGTTAGGAGGAGCAGATCCCACAAAACACAATTTCGCATTTGGGTATTTTTTAGAAACCTCCTGAAACGCCTCCAATAGTAAATAATGACCCTTAAGCCTATTAATTCGTCCTATGAGACCAGTTAAAAATTGACTATTATTTGCCTGAAACAAACCCTTTCTAATCGTAATTTTTTGTTCTTCTGAAGTAACACTCTCATTTCGATCCACACCATTTAGTATCAACGTAGATTTCTTCCGAATATTTACAGACATCCCATTATAAAAATCTTGAGTTGCCAATGAATTATAAATTACATGATTACTGAATAATTGTAATACCGTCTTAAAAAAGAAGCTTGCAATCTTGGGTCGATCCATAATTTCATGAACATGTACAATATGTTTCGGTTTATGAAAAACACCATAAAAAGCACCAAACATGGTCGCAAGAGTATTGGATTGCACGCAGCTTATCTCCATACCTTTAAGTTCTTTTTTTAGAATCTTCTTTGCCTTAAAATAGTCCCGAAACAAGTCAAAAAAATTGAACGATTTAAGCATGGATCGCGTCAATTTCACAACTGGCATTTCAATAATTTGAATTCCTTCAGCTTTCATGATGTCCTTCAATGGGCCATCTCCCATTGGAAGACAGACAATAGGATGATAGTCTTCGCTCTGTTTCTGTATTTGCAAGACTAAAGAAAGAAGCACCTTGGATGAGCCATACATATCGTTGGCGATGCTCACAAAAAGTATGTTTTTTTTACTTTTCATAGGCAAAATGCTCAAAGTCTTTTGAATAGAGTTGATAAATTGCGTCCTTTTCTATGCTGCTTAGCTCCTTCACTTTTTTCTTTGAAAATACTTTACTGCATTTCAGGTTTAGCAAAAGAGACGGGTTCGAAATAAGAGAAGTAAACCCTCGTTTCAGCCCTTTATCTGATTTATTTACGTGCGGCATCTTCTTGCCTTGAAGTCCTGCTTTTTTCAATACATACTCCATATTTTCAGAAATCTGTTCCAATTTCCCTACATAATCAACTAAAAGTTTACCATTATCATCATACAAATAGTCATACTGTGACTGGTAAAAAAAGTGATCTTCTTCCACTTTTTTGGTTAGCACTTTTTCAATGAATGCAACCAATGAAATAATTCTGGAATACCCTAAATAATGATACAATGACAATACACGTGTATATGGATTTCTCACAAAAGAAAATGTGAAAAAAGAATCAAAAGTTTCAGCATCCGTATACCCTAAGGAAACATAATCCTTAGCTCGAAGATGGGCTAGACGATGTGGACCTAGCTCATGAGGCTTCTTTTTACGCATCAAAAGCTCCTGTCTGTGACCCCAATCAAGACCTAAATCTTCTAAAAAGAGGGTCTCAATACTCTGTCCCGCCACTTTAGGGATATGCACAAATATCGTTTTATGTTTGATGCTAATCATTATATTATTAAACCTACTTAAGGCCCCATTTTTGAGATAGATTTATCCCAATTAATGCTTCCGTTTGTTTTATATCTTCTTTGTAATAATCCTTCAGGCGTTTATACGTTTCTAGATTCATTTCCTGTTTTGGACCTTCTTTGTAAAAAAGCTGCGCCTTTATTTTCTCTCTCGTTTTCTCTGGTAGAATTTTACTCAGAGATTTCTTTATTTTTTCTGAACGCAACACATCAAGCAAGCCTTTATTTTTTAATTGTTTGAAGCATTGAAAGTTTCTTCATACAAACTTCCTTTAAATGGAGCCACTCCTAGAAAATCAAAAATATCTTCCATGGATTCACAACTGTTTCGAGTCCATTCTTCGGTAATAACAATTTTAATTTGATCTTTATTGAATAAATCAAAATACGCTTTCAGCTGTGAATGATAAAGACCCATTTCCAAATACATATTTCCGCCTCCCCAAATACTATTTCTTTCACTTTCTAATGATTTTTCAAAAGAAGCCGCCTTGTCATATCCTGTATGATAATGCATTAAATAGTGGCTATGCGCCCTCTCTATTGGGTTTCGTAACGTAACTATAAATTTTGCGCCTTTATTGTAGTCATAAATGCGTTGAGCCGTCGTTTCATCCCATAAATATGATGGACTAACCTCTCCCTTCATTTGTTTCTCTTTGGCTTCTTCATACAGCTCGTCGTAAACATCGCTAGATTGAATAATCTTCATGTGGTACTCCTTTCCTGCATCGGGCTTTAGGTATACTTCCTTATCCAATGATTCTACTTCAGAAAAATAATTACATTCCTTAACTTCTGGTAAAAATATGTCGGGATGTTGCTGCAAATAATTGTACAGAGAAGTAGTCCCTCCTCGGGCCACACCAATCACAAAAAAATCTATTGGAGTCGCTTTCATAAGATTGTAATCCAGAAGAATAAGATCAGGTTCATCTATATGAACTTGTTCCATGCAGTCTTCGCCACAGGAGAAACTTTTAATGTTACATGGAACCC
>JAESTG010000203.1 GCA_016763715.1 Flavobacteriaceae bacterium | reverse complement strand
GGTATTTTATATGAATATATAGATACAACAGATCAAAGTGCTTCGGATGTGAGTGGTGTGGATAATTATTTCAGAAATAGTATTTATAGAAGTGGTTGGAGTTATGAAGGGAGTGTTATAGGAATGCCTTTTATTTTAATTGATAACTCTATTGTACTGGATGAGACTAATTCACCAATTGTTAGCAATAGAGAACAAGTACACCATTTTGCATTTATGGGAACCGTGAAAATGGTAGATTGGATGTTTAAAAGCACCTTGGTTTCACATTTTGGGTCTTTTGTTAATCCTTTTGAGCCAAGCTTTGATGTCTGGCATAACTATGCTACTTTTACCTATACTACTGAAAAACATGGTGCCTTTACGCTTATGGGAGGTGTAGATAGTGGTGAACTTATAGAAACAATATTAGGAGGTGGCCTTACCTATAGTTATTCTTTTTAGGATTATTTTGATTGTAATGTTTACCTTAGTTGCATCTCATTGCTTATAACTGACCTCTTCATTTATAAATAAGGAGATATTATTTTCTGAATTCGGATGCATTTTAACTATCAAAAATAGAAAGCTGCTTATTTTTACAAGGTCTATCTACCAATTTATAAATGAACGCAAAGAACCTAATCACTCTGAATATCATCAAAACATTCACCTTTTTTATTTACCTTCTTATAAGTTCTTCTTGTTTGAACGCCCAAAATGAGCCCTCAAAACCTGAGTTAGATTCAAGTAAAGTAAGGGAATTATACAACTACATAGAATGGAGTAGTAATTATGCATCACAGAAGTTATTTGATAGTGCCATGAAATATACTGCTAGGGCAGATAGAATAGCAAAAGAATTAAACAATCCAGATCTTAGCGGTCTTGTAAATTATAACAACGGGAAGATTAATTATTGGAATACGAATACGAGCGCAGCTAAGGAAATACTCCAATCTAATTTTGATGCCAGCATATTACACGACACTATTCGTTTTAAAACACATGTAATTTATAGTGAAATATTACAGTATGAGCACAGTCTCAAAGGTGCTTTGAAACATCTTCTATTGGCAGAGGACATTGTATTTGATGGAAGTAAGCTATCAGACAGAGATTCGGTGGCACTTGCATTTGTTTATATAAAGTTGGGCAGATTGCACTATAATTTTGAAAACCTAAGTAAAGCCAAAGGCTATTATGAGAAGGCACTCCCTTATAGTGAAGAAAGTGATTTAAAGACAACATGTCTATATTATCTGTCCGAATTGTATAATGCAGAAAATAATTTAGAAGATGCCATTACCTATTCACTAAAGGCATTAGCGTTTGCTAAAAAGAAAAATTACGAAGTATTCTTACCAACAAGTTATGCTACAATTGGTGACTATTATTTAAAAGGAAATAAAGCAGATAGCGCCATTTATTATGCAAAGGCTGGATTAAAAGATAATCATGATTGTCAATTGGATTGGCTCAATCATATAGTAGCGGAAGGACTAAATTTACAAGGAAACCATAAAGGTGCTATAGCACAACTGAATGTAGCGTTATGCTATACAACTAACGATGATAGAACACTAGCGATACTTAGAGATCTTAAGAACACCTATGCAAAATTAGGGGATTATAAAAATGCGACTAGCTATAGTGATTCATATTTAAAACTCAAGGAAACAATAGATGCAAAAAAAGTGAAACAAGAAATTGTTGAGATCACTGAGCGCTATGAATCTGACAAAAAAGAGTTGAAAATTGAAATATTAAATGCTGAAAATAAGCATGCGAGTTTCATGATTAAAAAGCAAAATTCGCGACTTTGGTTTATTAGTTTATCGTTATTATTAGTGCTGTTAATATTAGGATTAATAATCTATTTCTATCAACAACAAAAACGGCAACGGCAAATTTTATATGCTAAGAACGTGCAATTGGTAGGTCGATTGAAAGAAAGTGAAAACCAAATAATCCCAATAAAAAGCGGAATGAAGGCTAAAACTGATCTTTCAACATTGGATGAACAAACTACCATTTCAATTAAGAACTCTATTTATAGTATGGTTGAGGATGAGTTTTACTTGGATTGTGATATTACTTTATCTAAAACGGCCAAGGCAATTGATACAAATACCAGTTATTTATCCAAAATAATTAACGAACATTATCAAATGTCGTTTACCAATTTCATTAATGAATTACGCATATCTTACACCTTAAAAAGCCTAGAAACAATTCCTGAATTAAGTAAGTATACCGTAGACCATATTGCTGAAAAGTCTGGTTTTGCCTCAAGTTCTGCATTTTATAAAGCCTTTAAGAAGTATACTGGCCTTACTCCCTCGTACTATATCAAAAAAAGACTCGAGCAGCAAAATATATTAACATAAACGTCGGGAAACACTTAGTTTATTCCAATTTATAAATCGCAAGAAACTTCCTTTTTTATTGCCGCAGCTCTTCTATAGCTTTGGAGTATACAACTTTAAAATATATAGAATATGATACGATTATTATTTTTACTTTTATTTATTACAGGAGGCAGCATTTACTCTCAGACTGTTAGCACTTATTTTTCAAATGCTGGAGCCGATGTTGATGATGACATGGAATTTGACAGTAGTGGGAACTTATATGGTTCCAATTTTGCCGGAGATACCGTTTATAAAATTGATGCTGCAGGTGTATCAACTGTGTTTGTGGATGGTTTAGCCAACCCTAATGGCATAGCAATTGATTCGGATGACAATGTTTTTATTGTTGAATTTAGCGCAGGAACGATTCATAAATATAGTAGTACAGGTGCGTTAATAGAGTCCTACCTTGTTGGAAGTTCTCCTTCTGGACTTGAAAAATCACCAAGCAGTGACGATATGTACTTCACCCTTACCTCCAATAATAGCGTGAACATACTTTCATCAAGTGGAGGTATTTCCCAAGTTTATCAAGGGGCACCCTTAGATATTCCCGTTGGATTAGCCTTTGATGATGACGAAAATCTATATGTGGGAAATTATATTGGTGGTGATATTCATAGAGTAACATTGGATAATGCTGTTTTTTTAGCAACAGTACCCACCAGTGGAGGAGGAAGTAGCCCTTTCTTAGCTTTTATTGCTTACGGAAATGGGAAACTTTGGGGTACCGTTTATGGTGCTCACAAAATTTATATGGTAGGAATTGACACAAACGATGACGTTACATTGTTCGCGGGCAGTGCACAAGGTTCGACCGATGGTCCCATAACGGATGCAACTTTTGATAATCCTGGCGGTATTGTATTTAATGAGGCTCAAAATGCCATGTACATTTCTGAATTCAGTACATCAGGGAATATTCGTAGAATTGACGATATGCCATTAGGAGTAGACGCTTTGAATTTGGATTTGGATTTTGTTATAAGTCCAAACCCCTCCACAGAGTTTATCAATGTTCGAATTCCGTCTATCTCTGGACTTGAAATTAACGAGCTCACTGTTTATGACATAAATGGGGCATTATTAAAAACATTGGAAGTTAGTTCAGCACAAGCAACAATGAACATTGCTAATCTACCATCTGGAATGTATTTCCTAAAGGTGACGACCACCAATGGAGATAGTGGTTATCGCTCTTTTATCCGTAAATAAATTTTCCTTTATTATTAAATCCCCTGATGAAATTTCATTAGGGGATTTTTCATTTATCAACTGAATCATATTATTTCTTTCTCTTAGGAAGTTTTGAACACTCTAACCTATTTGTGTTAGAACTTGGTCAACAGAGCTAAAAAAGGCTGCTATCCTTTCGAACAGCAGCCGTTACATAGCAATTTAACTAGCCGATAGTGGAGGCCAGTTACCGTTTTAATATTTTTACTGTCACTTGATTATTCAAAGTAATAAAGTACATCCCCTTAGAGAATGAAGAGACAGAAATCGTTTTGTTCTGGGTGTTTAAATTTTCTTCGGAAAAGATTAATTTTCCACTAATATCATGAATAGAAATACTTGAAATCGCTTCTTCTCGTGATTGGATGCTCACAACATCTGAAACTGGATTTGGTGCTACTGAAAAATTAGACGCTGTCACCGAATCAATTGAGAGTATGCCTTCCTTTACTAGAAAGAAGCCTCCATTGTCTGAGTAATTACTAATAACGATATTCCCACTATCAAAAAATGGATATACCCCCCAAGCCCCAGGATCACCAACAAAAGCACTGGCATTATTATCTGCTGGCCAAGTGTCAAAATAACCCACTTCAGTAATGTTCTGATTTTCTATGTCAGAAATGTCATACGCTCGCATTCCACCTCGATAATTAGAAAGATATGCTATATCACCGTTTACAAATACATTATGGTCTGACGCTGGTGTAGTACCAAAGAAATCATAATGGAATTGTGGATTGTCTAAATCTTCAAAGTCAAATATGATTAAACGTGTATTAAATCCGAAGCTAATTTCATCTGCTTCATCCGTCGCAAGAAAATAGCGTTGATTCTCAGTGAACCAACCTTGATGTGTATAACCAATATTAGCGTAAGAAATGGTAGAGATACTAACAGGGTTTGACTTATCAGTTACATCTACAATAACAACTTCATTAGCATTACTTCCAATAAAAATTTCCCGTCCAGTATAATCTGTATCTGGACCACTATAAGTTACAATTTGCGCATCATGACAATATCCATCTCCTGAATATCCCCCTGCGGCTACGGGGTTTAAAGGATTGCTAATATCTACAAAATGTCCGCCACCAGAAAAAGTGTTATCACCAAGGCTATATGCAAAACCCGTGTCTTCATTGATTGCAATATCATGTGAATCGTTAAACCCATTGTAATGGGCATCTTCAGTGAAAATTTCTGGAG
>JAESTG010000051.1 GCA_016763715.1 Flavobacteriaceae bacterium | reverse complement strand
CTTAGAATCACCTCTAAATTTTGGGTAAGCTCTCCACAACTGGATTGTTATTTCCTGAAACAAATCATTATGCGCATCACTGTCGTTGGTATATAATCGACATATTTTATGCACAATGTTTTGGTTCTTCTCTAACTGGCTTATAAAACTATGTTCAAGTTCTTTGGTCAATGTTTTTTTGTTGGCTTCTTTATTAGTGCGAAGCTTGGTTAATTTGTTACAAATTTGGTTAAAAATAACAATTAGAATCTCTATTTCAGGTAGCGATGTTGTAATTTTGTATAACAATCTTCTTTTATGAATATTCCCAATACCCAAAAACCCCGAATAGTAGTTGTGGGCGGAGGATTTGCAGGTATTTCTTTTATTAATGGTATGCAAAAGGTCGAGGTGCAAATTGTACTTTTTGACCGCCATAATTACCATACTTTTCAACCATTATTATATCAAGTGTCTACGGCGGGGTTGGAGCCTGATTCTATCGCGTATCCGTTACGTAAGATTTTCAGAAATAATAAAGATTTTCATTTTCGTTTGGCTGAAGTAGATCGTATCGATACCCAAAATAATGTAATCTACACCTCTGTTGGGAGCTTGCCTTTCGATTATTTGGTGTTGGCCACAGGTACAAAGACTAATTTCTTCGGAAATAAAGAGATTGAGGAGCATAGTATGGCCATGAAAAGTATCCCGCAAGCTTTAAATATTCGAAGCTTGATCCTTCAAAATATTGAAAAAGCAGATAGTTCTAATGATACTTTAGAGCGAAAGCGATTGCTCAATTTTGTCATTGCAGGAGCTGGTCCAACTGGGGTTGAACTTGCAGGTGCTTTGGCAGAATTCAGAAAAGGAATTTTAGAAACCGACTACCCTGAGCTCACGGAAAGTGAGATGGAAGTTCATTTAATAGAAGGTAGTGATCGGGTCTTATCGCCAATGAGCAAGCTGGCTTCAAAACGAGCTCAAAAATACTTGGAGAATTTGGGTGTAGAAGTACATGTAAACACTTTGGTAAGTGGTTATGATGGTGAGCGTGTAACTTGTAGAGATGGTGTCTTTTTTGATACGAGTACTTTTATATGGGCTGCAGGTGTTACAGGAGCCCCAATTCAAGGATTTGATGGGGAAGTGTTGTTAAAAAACTCGAATCGATATAGAGTTAATGAATTCAATACGATTGCTGGTTATGAACACATGTTTGCTCTAGGCGACATCGCTTTAATGGAAACAGTAAAATTCCCCAAAGGACATCCTCAAGTGGCTCAACCGGCCATTCAACAAGGAAGGCAATTGGCTAAGAATTTGAAACGAGTACTGGCAGGAAAACAAATGACTCCATTTAGCTATTTCGATAAAGGGACTATGGCCACTATTGGTAGAAATAAGGCTGTAGTAGATGTCAAAAACAGAAATTTCGGAGGAGCGTTTGCATGGTTCCTTTGGATGTTTGTCCATCTTTGGTTTCTCGTAGGCTTTCGAAATCGTGTGGTGACCTTTTTTAATTGGACCTACAATTATATCAATTATGATCGCGCAGCACGACTTATCATTCGCCCCTATAAGAAAAAGGTCAACTGAGTGATATTTTATATGTGTAGCTCTTAGTTCTAACTAACTATTATTGCTTAATGGTAACAGGAATGGGGTTGCTAGAATTAACCCAACTACCACCAACCTCATCAATATTTACGTCCAATTCGTCATTGGTGTCAATACTTTTGATATTTACTTTTATTTCGTCGTAGGTGTCTATACTTTTTATGTTTACGTTCAGTTCATCATAAGTGCTGATGTCTACAATACGTACATCTATGGTTTCGGACATGGTTGGTAAGTCCAGCCTTAATGCTTCTACTTTGTCAGCAGCATAAGCCGTCGGAATAATTTCTAATTGCTGCACAAGGCTGATAGATAAACAAACAGCGATAATGGTCAAAATGGTCTTGGTGTAAAGATCTGTTTTCATACTATGAATTTTAATTTGTTGAATTATTTGATTTGAGAAAGCATTTTATTCAAAATGTACTTTCTTAGATGAATTGTCAATTATCAAATTTCGTTCCTAAAAGTCACTAAGTTCATCTTTTCAGCTTTACCCTTGAGGACTTTTTCTCCAAGATTTTCAGCTATAATACCTTCAGGAAGGATGTAATTTATTTTTAAAAATTCTTCGGAAATAAGGATGTCTACTCCCAATTCATTGCACTTTGATTGAATACGGGAGGTAGTATTAAGCACATCACCAGAGAAGGCAATGTCTCTTTTAATCTGCCCTATTTCTCCAACCATGACCGCTCCGTAGTGGTATCCAACTTTAAATTGTGGTACACAATCATAATGTTTTTGAAAATGCTCAGATTTTTTTTCGATCAACTCTTTCATTTTATAAAAACAACGAAGCGCATTACCTTTATCTAATCCCTTTTTAATTTTCCATGAAACCACAATCTCATCACCCACATATTGATATACTTCACCTTTTGTTTCAATGATGGCTGGAGCTATATATTTAAAGAAGTCTTTTAAAAAATTGAAATACTTTGCTTCGCCTAACACCTCTGCAATGGTTGTGGCATCTTTTATATCAGCAAACATGAAAATACGTCGTTCCCTTTTGGGTCTGAAATATCTTCCTTTTAGATAATCTGGAAACACTCCAGGGCCGTATTTGTCATTTACCATGAGAACCACCAAGGTGACTAAAACAATAAGCAGCCATAAGAAGTAATTTTTTAGAAAAATGGCTTTCCCATAAAACAGGAATAGTTCTTCGACAACTTCTTCATGAAACATAGGGAGTTCTAACTCCTGACCACTTAAATATAAGCTCCCAAGTGAGCCAAGAAATAATGAAACGATGGTGTAGACAATGATAATTAAAACTAATGCCTTCCAAAAGGCAAAACGTCTTAACCAGTATTCCATTAAATTAACTGTAAAAACCCCGCCAATAATAGATGCAGAAACGGAAACAATGAGGTAAGCTGTTAATGCAGAGGTTAAATCGTAGTCTGATGTTAATGCACGGTGGCTTATAAGTGTAACGTACTCATAAAAAAAGATAAGCAATGAAAGTGTGACCCACGCTATAAAAATCCATAGTGCGCGTCTGGCATAAAAAATTAACTTATTACGCCCAATCATACATTAACAGTTTTTGTATTTGTCGTGAAGGCCTTTATTTTCAAGAATCATCGGGATCATCTTTTTCAACCGGTTTTGTTTCGTTTTTTCTTGTTTAGCTGTGGTAATGTGTCTCACATATTCACGCTGCTTTCCAGGTGTAAGTGCCTCAAATGCAGTTTTAAATTCTGAATTGGATTGAAAGGCTGAATTCAAAAAAACAGGTATTTCAACTCCAATTTTTCGCTGTGGTTTAATTTTCTTTCCCGTCAATGAGTTTTCAATAGATTCTTGTAGATAATCCAATACCAAATCAACTTCTATAATATCACCTTCGGTAAATCGCCATTGGCGCATACCACGAGTAGTTCCTTCTTGAGCATTGACTAGTTTTTTTTTTACATCCTTCAGAAAAACACCTTGATGAAACCAAAGTGCATAATGGTTTTTAAATGCCGTAATTCCTGCAACTAACTTTCCATTAACGGTATAAGTTGGGGTTCCCCATTTTACTTCTTCTTTCATTTCGGTTTGCTGAAAGACAAGGCGTAATTGTTCCAATTGTTCCGTCCATTTGGAATGCTTTTGAATGTAAGTGTCTATTTTTTGAATATCGGTCATGACTGGTTGTTTCGTAAAACGAATATACTTATTTAACGATGCTTTTTAACCCATATTTTGGTTTCAGAAAAAGTAAATACTTCACCATTAAGAGAGTCTATCGGTGGGGCATTTTTAAAAGATTACCGCTTCACAAATTTGATGGAAGTGGTTCCCTGTTTGCTTTCAACCTTCAAGAAATAAACACCAGAGGGTAATTGCGAAACGTTTATTTTATGTTGAATTTGAGGTGCCGTAAAACCCTTTTGAGCCATCATTTTTTTACCATTAATATCAAATATAGAAAGGCTTGTTAATGTGATAGATGGATCTATATTTAATGTCAATTCAGTATCTGTTGGATTTGGGAATAATATCAGTTTGTTATTAAGTTCTACATCGTCAAAGGCTAAAAAGTTATCGTACAGACCTTGTAAAATGTCAATTGGCTCTATTCCAGGCTCTTGTTGCCCTACATTTAACCTCAAATAAGGATCGTTAGGGTCATCATCGGCACGATATACCAATAAATAGGCAGTAGTCGAAGAGGTTCCATTGGTAAGACATCGAGAATCAGCACCTGCAAAATTTGCACCTTGCAATGCAGCCATTAACTTATCGGCTAACGTTCCAGCAGTATTATTAAAATTGGATTCCATATTGTCAATAACACTTACATCCAATAGTATATTTCCTTGTACGCTAAAATTGGATCCTTGCCGATCTTCTTTGTAATCGTCGGCCATATTTCCAGTCCATCCAGCGATTCTTGGGGTATTACCTGCGTCAAGGTCCGCAATTCCGTATTGTCTGAAAGCTGGATCGAAATTTTGAGAATTACAGGAATCATTAAGTAATAACCAATCAATAATCTCTTGTGGATTTAGGCCTTCTTCCATACGAAGAATCGCATTTTGTAAGTTGGTATTTGGAATACAAACATATGCTTGAGAGTTAACACCTCCCTTTCCAGGAATGATATCAGTAATAATGTCAATGATTCCACTTGCTCCAACACCGGTAACACATGAAGCACCTGCCGATCCTACTTCTCCAGTGACTGGATCTACAGCTATGATTGAAAATGTATCTTGTGCAGTAAGGCTACCACATAAAAGTAGGGTAGCTAAAAGGGAGTATATTTTTTTCATTGGGTGTATTTTTATAAAGATACCGAAATTATAATTTAAATGAATTTTACAGTTGAGTCAATTAATATGACAATTCAGTATTTTTATTTCTGAAATGTAACTAAAGAGCCACATTTTTGTCCCATCAAACATAATTGACCAAAATGAACTTTACAAGAAAACTATCAATCGCATCTATTTTAATGATTGTAACATTAATGTTGTTGCCATCTTTAATCCAAGCACAGACTCAAATTTCTGGAAAAGTAACAGAGAAAAATGGAACACCTATTGAAGGTGCTAATATTTATTTGGAAGGAACGTACGATGGTGCTTCCTCCAATGCTGAAGGAGTTTTTTCTTTCACTACGGAAGAAGCTGGGCTCCAAACACTGGTTATTTCGTTCGTAGCTTTCGAACCTTTCATGATGTTTGCTGATGTATCACAAATGTCCAATTTAGACATCTCATTGAGAGAAGACGTTAACTCGTTGGACGCGGTGGTTATATCAGCTGGAACCTTTGAAGCAGGAGATAACAGTAAAGTTTCCGTTTTAAAACCCTTAGATGTGGTTACCACAGCAAGCGCATTAGGCGATTTTGTAGGAGCATTACAAACACTACCAGGAACGACAACGGTTGCTGAAGATGGGCGTTTGTTTGTTCGTGGAGGAGATGCCGGAGAGACTCAAATTTTTATTGATGGAATTCGAGTATTTACTCCTTACACTCCATCCACTAATAACATACCTACTCGTGGTCGTTACAGTCCGTTTCTTTTTGATGGAATTACCTTTTCCACTGGAGGTTATTCTGCTGAGTATGGACAGGCGTTGTCCTCAGTATTATTACTTAACACAATTGATGAGCCTATTCAGGAAAAGACAGAAATCTCCATAATGAGTGTTGGTGGAGGCATTGGAAATACCCAGAAGTGGGATAATAGTTCGTTGAGTATTAGTGCTACTTATATTAATTTGGCACCCTACGTAGCTGCATTTCCCGATAGGAATGATTGGCAGAAACCCTTTGAAGGTTTTGCTGGCGAAAGTGTTTTCCGAAGAAAATTTGAAAATGGATTATTTAAGTTCTATGCAGCTTTTGATGCAACAAATTTCGAATTAACACAAGAGGATATCAACCTTACGGAAGGGTTGAAATTCAAACTAAAGAATAAGAATTTCTATACTAATGCAAGCTATAGTGGTGTTTTGGGAGATAGTTGGAAAATTCATGGAGGTGCAAGTTTTACGCATGCTAATAATAAAATTGGAATCATCGATAACGATATTGAAGACATTGAAAATTCAGCACATTTAAAATTAAAACTACGTAAAAGATTCAGTAATAGAGTGAAAGTGAGTTTTGGAGCGGAGCAATTTTTTACCGATTTCGTTGAAGAATTCGAAAACCCTTTTGCAGAGGCTCGATATGGATTCAATAATGGGATTAGTGCGGTATTCACGGAAGCCGATTTGATTTTCTCAAAGAAATTTGCAATGAAGCTAGGAGTTCGAGGAGAACACAGTCAGTTATTTGAAGAGTTTACGGTTTCACCAAGGGCTTCAGTAGCCTATAAAACTGGGAAGTCCAGCCAAATATCAATGGCTTATGGTGATTTTTATCAACAACCTGGCAGTGAATTTCTGAAGTTCGAGCAGCAGTTAGAGGCTCAAAAGACCCAACATTACATTTTGAATTATCAATATTCAGCTAATAATAGAATATTCAGGGTAGAAGCATACCGAAAAGAGTATGACAATCTTGTGACTTTTGATGGAGAGTTTGCAGGTTTTGACAGCAATTATGGTAATGATGGTGGTGGATATGCACAAGGACTGGATATTTTTTGGAGAGATAATAATTCGATTAAAAGTGTGGATTATTGGTTAAGCTATTCATATTTAGATACTGAACGTAAGTACCGTAATTTTCCAATTCAGGCAACGCCATCTTTTGCCAATACACACAATTTCTCAGCAGTTGGGAAATATTTTGTTGGCAAATGGAAGAGTCAGTTTGGGATTAGCTATCAGTATGGAAGTGGCCGTGCCTATACAAATCCTAACCGTTTAGGCTTTCTTCAGGAGAAAACCAAGGCATATAACAGCATAAGTTTGAATTGGGCTTACTTAATTTCCCAACAGAAAATTTTATATGTATCAGTCAATATTTATTGGATTTTGAAAATATTAACGGCTATCAATATGCCAATACTCCAAATGCTAGTGGAAATTTCAACCGTAGAGCACTTCGCCCAGCGGCAGATCAATTTTTCTTTGTAGGCTTCTTCTGGACCATCAGTGATGATGGGACGGAAAATCAATTGGATAATCTGTAACCAAAAATTTTTCG
>JAESTG010000202.1 GCA_016763715.1 Flavobacteriaceae bacterium | reverse complement strand
TTAACGAATGATTTATAGCATCAAAAAAGCTCATCCCAGCTACTTTTAGCAGAATGGTTTCCGCCACTGTGTATCCCACATAAATGAGCCACAAACGCTTCGCAGTATCGGTAATTCGAGGGTGAAGTTTACTGGCACTAGGCCCTGGAGCCTCAGCAGCAAATAACTGCATCCCTCCTATCCCCAGCAAAGGCAAAATGGCAATGGCTAACACGATAATACCCATACCCCCAATCCAATGGGTAATACTTCGCCAAAACAAAACACCTTTTGGAAGGCTTTCAATATCATTTAAAATGGACGCACCCGTAGTGGTGTATCCACTCATTGTTTCGAAAAATGCTTTTGTAAAACCAGGAATTGCCCCTGTAAACAGGTATGGTAATGTTCCTGCTAAGGACATGAATAGCCACCCAAACGTTACAACAATGTATCCGTCTCTTTTGCTCAGTTCTTTTTTATGCTTTCGGGTTAACAGCATGATAAGTCCCCCTATAAGAATGGTAACTAAGCCAGCCCAAACTATTTGTTTACCAACACCGTCATCGTAGACAAAACTAAAAATAGATGCAAGCCACATAAACCCACCGTTAACAAGTAACAGCAGTCCCATGAGATGAAAAATAATTTTATAGTTTAGTCTAGAGACGTAGCTCATTAGACAAAAAGTTGTTCCACTTTTTTAATGGATTGTGGTAGGCTACAAACTACAATTCGATCACCGTTCCGTATTTTGAAATCACCTAGGGCTATCATCCCTACACCATCTCGAATAACACCGCCAATGATGGCAGATCTTGGAAAATCAATATCACGTACTATTTTATCACATACTTCGGAAGTCGAGGAAACAATGAATTCCAAAAGCTCTGCATTCATATTATTAAGCATCGTCATAGCCACAATATCTCCTTTTCGTACATGTCGAAAAATATGGTTGGCAGCTAATAACTTTTTATTTATTAGGGTATCAATGCCAATGGAATGGGACAGTTGAAAATAATCCATATTCTCCACTAGAGCAATAGTCTTCTTTACACCCTTCGATTTTGCCACCAAACAAGACATGATATTGGTTTCACTGTTACCAGTTACCGCAATAAAAGCATCCATATCTTGGATAGATTCTTCTTGCAATAATTCAACATTTCTTCCATCACCGTTAATAACCAAACAACCAGAAATATCATCTGCAATTTCGAAGGCCTTATCTTTATTTTTTTCTATCAACTTTACATTAAACTTGCTTTTACATAAGCCAGCAGCAGTCTTATATCCAATATTGCTCCCCCCTAAAATCATCACATTTTAATATCTTCCTTTGCTTTTCCAGTAAGCTTATGAATTTGATCCACACCTTTATCGATGGTGGTAAAGTAGACCTGATCCCCTTCCCTAAATATAGTATCTCCTCTTGGGATAATTGTATATTGAGTACCATAACGCTGAATCGCAATAGGCACAAAATTAAGTTCAGGATATTGCAAGCCAACCTCTTTAACACTCTTATCAATAAAAGCAGCGGTTCTGGCTAAATGCAAACCTATCATCGTTAATGCTCCTCCTTCAAATTCATAGGAATCATTAAAACCACTTTGATTCAGTAAAAGCTCTATTTCCACAGAAGCCAATGCTTCAGGAGAAATAAGTTCATCAATACCAAACTTAGAAAACCCTACTTCATCTTTATTCTCTAGAAATTCAGTATTACTAATACGAGCGATGGTTCGCTTGGCTCCTAATTGTTTTGCTAAAACACATACGGTAATGTTTGTAGTTTCCGAAGAAGTTACCGCAACAAGCAAATCGGTTCCATGCACATGGGCATCTTTCAATATTGAAATAGAAGTAGCATCACCACGGATAGCACGTATATCTAGGTGCGTATCGGCATATGACAGTGACTCTCTATTGTTATCAATAAGAGTAATGTCCTGAGACTCGAAAGAAAGGAGTTTTGCTAAATGAAATCCTACTTCACCGGCACCGGCAATAATAATTTTCATATATCTAAGTAAGCGATAAGACCGCAAAGGTACAAAATTGATTTACCTTTTACGATGTACTAACCATGATTTACACCATACCAATTACCACACCTTAGAGCTATAGTTCGACTTTTTATATTTTGATATAGGGTTCTAAGGCTTTTCTACAAAAAGTACGTAGCTTTGCAACCGCTTAAGAACCATGGAAGAAAAAATTACACCTTATAAAGATTCCAACGCCAGTAAAAAGCAACAGGTGGAAGAAATGTTCGATAACATTTCTGGCAATTACGACGGGCTTAACCGTGTAATTTCCTTGGGAACGGATATTAAATGGCGTAAAAAAGTATTGAAATTAGTTGCAGAATCACAGCCAAATACCATTTTAGATATTGCAACTGGCACTGGTGACTTGGCCTTACTTTTTGCCAAAAACATAGATGCCAAAAAAATAGTAGGACTTGACCTTAGTGAAGGAATGCTGTCAATGGCAAGAAAAAAGATAATAGGCACTGAACTTAAAGACAAAGTAACATTTATAAAAGGTGATAGTGAAGATTTACCTTTTGAAGATAATTCATTTGACGTGATTACTGTTTCGTTTGGTATTCGAAATTTTGAAACATTGGAGAAAGGTCTTTCAGAAATTAAAAGAGTCTTAGTTCCTGGTGGACGCTTTGTTATTTTAGAAACCTCTGTGCCTACAAAATTCCCGTGGAAGCAAGGTTATTATTTATACAGTAAAGGGGTATTACCAATTATAGGGAAACTATTTTCAAAAGACAAAGTGGCTTATAGATATTTGAGCAATAGTGCTTCTGTTTTTCCTTTTGGAGAGAAACTCAACAATATTTTAAGTAAAATAGGGTTTATAGCTATTGAAAATAAGCCGCAAACTTTTGGTGTTGCCACCATTTACATTGCTAGCAAATAATTTATGAAGAAGGTATTTTTTATACTCGGTTTTTTAATATTCGTTCAGAGCGCACAGGCTCAACTATTTAGTAAAGAACGGCTTTCCAATTTAGAAACGTTTGACAATAGGCGTCTCTCTTGGGGATATTATCTAGGTTTTAATAGTTACGATTTCAAAATAGAGTACAAAAACCAAAAGACTGATGCCAATACTGATGTTATTGTAGAAAAACAAGGAGGTTTTAATGTGGGTCTTGTTGGTGATATGCGCGTAAATAAATATGTGAATCTTCGTCTGGAACCAGGACTCTATTTTACACAGAGAGATTTAAGATTTCCGAACTTTGAAGAAGAAAGAGATATTCTTAGAAATGTAAAATCTACATACATTCATGTGCCTTTACTAGTAAAATTCTCTACCAAAAGACTAAATAACATCAAGCCGTTTATTGTAGCTGGAATTTCACGATCTTTCAACTTGAGTAGTAATGAATCTAACCCTGAAGATAATCAACAAGGGCAATTTAGAATGACCAAGGGAACTAGTTACTTTGAGGTAGGCTTCGGAATTGATTTATATTTATTCTACTTTAAATTCACTCCGTCTATTCGAGGAGTCTTTGCCACTAGCAACGAATTAATTGCAGATGATGACCCAAACAGTCCGTGGACTTCTAATATTGAAAACCTTAAAACACGAGGAATTTTCGTAAACTTTACTTTTCAGTAGATCTTCTAAATTCACTTAACAAAATACCAGTTGCAGTAGCCACATTTAGGCTTTCTGCGGAATTGGCAGCTCCATAGTTAGGAATCGTTATTTTATGCTGAATGTGTAAGGCAATTTCTGGTGAGATTCCATTAGCCTCATTCCCCATCACCAATAAAGCTGTTTTTGGAAGCTGAGAAGCGTAGACATTTACACCATCCATTACTGCGGCATAGACTGGTAATTTGGTATTCTGAATATATTCTAAAAGATCCAAATACATTACCGAAACCCTAGCTATAGATCCCATGGTAGCTTGTACCACTTTGGGATTAAAACAATCCTCAGTATCGTCTGTACATATTAATTGCGTAACCCCAAACCAATCACACAAACGAATAATCGTTCCCAAATTACCTGGATCACGCACCGAATCAAGTGCAACTACCAAACCTTGTTCTGAAAAATCCTTTTCCTTTGGTTTACGAAATACCGCCAACATAGTATTGACAGTTTTAAGAGCGCTAATTTTTTTAAGCTCAAGTATCGAAACTTGTTCTATCACTTCTAAAAAGCTATATTTATTTTGAAATGATTCAGCTTGTTCGTAGCTTTCACTGGTCGCATACAAAGAATGCACATCCAACCCAGCATCCAAAAAATCCTTGATTATTTTTGGACCCTCGGCTGTAAAAAGTCCCGTTTTATTACGGCACTTTTTTTGCTGTAGACTCGTTATTAATTTAATTTGGCTTTTGCTTATCAAAATATAGTATTTTTGAATTTGAGAAACACAAACTCCTTGACTCAAACCCTCGCAAAAATATCATTAATTTTAGGATTGACGATACTCTTCATTTCTTGTGACGCAGTAAAACGTCTTCAAGAAGATGAATTATTGCTTACTGGGAACACCATAATGGTGGATGATGAAAAATTAAAAGACAGTGAGCCATATACATTGCTCACACAAACTCCCAACGCTCGTATCCCAATAATAGGTATCCCTTTAGGACTCCATATTTATAATATTGCAGAACCTAAACCTGATTCTACCTACAGAGCTTGGCTTGAAAGAAAACCAAATAGAGAGCAACGCCTCAGTAAATTGTTATCCAAAAAGCAAGTTTATGGGCTAGGGCAAACGAAAACTAATTTTAATGATTGGTTGAAACGAACTGGAAGTTCTCCTATTATTATCAATAAAAAACGTACTGAAAAATCCCTGAAGCGATTAAAACAGCACTATTACACAAAAGGATGGTTTAATGTAGAGGGCAAATATCGAATCGAAAAGGATTCTTCAAAAGAAAAAAGAGGATCCATTGTTTATGATATCAAGAGATATAAACCATACTACATAGGCACCATATCTGAAAAAATAAGCTCGCCTATTGTTGATTCTTTATACCAGCAAACCAAAGACAGAACTTTTATCATTCCTGAAAAACAATACAATGCAGGAGATTTTGAAAATGAACGTGACCGACTCACAGTTCAAATGCGAAATTCTGGCTTGTATTATTTCGATTTGGATTATATTGGTTTTGACGCAGACACCAATGACACAGGACATAAAGTAAATATTGATTATATCATATCGGATCGCCGTATTTCCCAAGGTGATAGTACTGTAACGGTGCCTTTTAAAGTTCACACCATAAATGAAGTTCGTGTTTTCACCGACTACACCTATGACAAACAAAACAAGCAAGTCAAAGATTCAGTCAATTATGAAGGATATCGAATTTTCGGGTATGACAAATTGAAATACCGACCCAAAGCAATTACCGATGCTATTTCAATAACACCTGGAACTATTTTTAAAGATATTGATAGGGCACTTACCTATCGTCAATTGGGTGAACTCCGTAATTTCAAATATCCAAACATTAGTTATCAAGAGGATCCCAGTGACACAACTGGTACTGGATTAATTTCTACCATTTTATTGACTCCAAAAAAGAAATATACGCTTGACTTCGATTTTGATGCATACACCTCAACAATTCAACAATTTGGTATTGGTTTTAGCACCTCATATCTCATTCGGAATGTGTTTAAAGGTGCTGAAAATTTCGAATTTTCGGTAAGCGGAAGCGTAGGTTCTTCAAAGGAAAGTGCAGACGGCAGCACAAACTTTTTTAACACCTCCGACGTGGGAGTGGATGCCAAGCTAACCTTCCCTTCCATCCTTTTCCCCGTGAATACGGATGGCTTTATTCCGAAGTATATGTCGCCATTCACTTCGCTAAGTACAGGGCTAAACGCTCAGAATAATATTGGTTTGGATAGACAAAGTTTTAATGGAATTTTCAGCTATCGATGGAGCCCGAGAGTTACCAGAACAAATGTATTCGAATTGGTTAATTTACAATACGTTCGCAACCTAAATGTTGATAATTATTTCAACGTTTACCCTACCTCCTATGACCGTTTGAATGAAATAGCGATTGAAACAGATTACAACTTTCAAGATGATAACCAGCAATTGAATATTTTAAATGGTGAAGCCGATGCTTTTATTCAATTAGTAGAAGACTCGGACGACAGCCTTACCATTTCACCAGCAATCAAAGGTGAGGTGAGCGGTATTGGTCAGCGAAAAGACAGGCTCACGGAAGATAATTTAATTTTTGCTTCTAATTTCACTTGGACCAGCGATAGCCGATCCAATTTTGCAGATAACACCTTCTCCCGTTTTCGATGGAAGGTTGAAACCGCGGGAAATTTACTTTCCGCTTTGACATCGACAGCAAGTCTTTCCACAAACGAAAAAGGGCAGGCTAAAACTTTTGGCGTGGTGTTTTCACAGTATGTGAAATTTGAGACAGATTACATTCGTCATTGGGAATTAGGCAATAAATCCATCATCGCAATTCGAGCTTTTGGCGGAATTGCAATTCCATTTGGAAACAGCACAAGCATTCCTTTTACAAGAAGTTATTTTGCAGGAGGAGCAAATGACAACAGAGGATGGCGCGCCTATGATTTAGGACCAGGGAGTAGTGGTGGTGTTTTAGATTTTAACGAAGCCAATTTAAAACTCGCCTACAATATCGAATATAGATATACCATTTTAGGAAGTTTTAAAGGCGCCTTTTTTGTAGATGCTGGAAATATTTGGAATGTCTTGGATGAAGAAGATCGAGAGTCATTACGATTTAATGGTTTGAGTGATTTATCAGAGATTGCTGTTGCCTCGGGGGTAGGACTTCGTTATGATTTTGGTTTTTTTGTGCTTCGATTTGATGTTGGTTTCAAAACCCATAATCCCGGACTTTCAAAAGGGGCACGTTGGTTCAAAGAGTATAATTTCAAGAATTCGGTTCTCAATATTGGTATCAACTATCCCTTTTAAACCATTAAAATTTGTTATTTTTGTCCTTACGCTTCCTGACAACCTACTTTTACTTTAGGTGAAATCATGAAGCTATTTTATTGTTAGATATAAATTTATAATCCTCTGAAACCAATAGCTGTGGTCTATGATGATTCAATATACAAAAATATGAGCCACAATATTACTCCTGGTGTTGCTACTGGAACAGACGTTCAAAAAATACATCAATTCGCTAAGGAAAAAGGATTTGCAATGCCAGCTGTGAATGTTATTGGTTCTAACACCATGAATACAGTAATGGAGACGGCAGCCAAATTGAACGCCCCTGTTATTATTCAGTTCTCAAATGGAGGTGGTCATTTTAATGCGGGAAAAGGGCTTTCAAATGAAAATCAGAAAGCAGCAATTGCAGGTAGTGTAGCTGGGGCAAAGCACATCCATGAGATGGCTAAAGCTTACGGAGCCACTGTGATTTTACATACAGACCACTGCGCAAAGAAATTATTACCTTGGATTGACGGATTATTAGATGCTGGAGAAGTTCATTATAAAAATACAGGAAATTCATTGTATAGCTCTCATATGATTGATTTGAGCGAAGAACCCATCGAAGAAAATATTGAGATTTGTAAAGGATACTTAGAGCGAATGTCCAAAATGGGTATGACTTTAGAAATTGA
>JAESTG010000201.1 GCA_016763715.1 Flavobacteriaceae bacterium | reverse complement strand
TGGAACGCGCTCCAGTTGCAATAATGATATGATCTGCGCTATATTCAGTTCCATCAACCTCAACTTTTTTACCAGGCTTTAATTTACCATATCCATTAATAACGTCGATTTTATTTTTCTTCATCAAAAACTGAACACCCTTACTCATACCATCGGCTATGTCACGGCTTCGTTCTACAACCTTTGTGAAGTCTTTATCGGCTCCCGTAACTATTAAACCATAGTCTTCAGCATGCTTTAAATATTCAAATACTTGTGCGCTTTTTAATAATGCTTTTGTAGGAATGCACCCCCAATTAAGACAGACGCCTCCCAAGCTTTCTTTTTCAATTATAGCTGTTTTTAAACCTAATTGAGAAGCTCGAATTGCCGCCACATATCCTCCGGGACCACTTCCTAAAACTATGATATCGTATTTACTCATTTCGTAATGGTATTGACTTGTTTTTGAAGAAGCGAATTTACGAAATAAAAAAGCATCAATGAAGGGTGTGTATTAAAAAACACATTCCAAATTCCAAAGAAATAAATTTTGGAATTTGGAATGTGTCACGTGTAATTAACTACGGTTAGTTTCATTCTTTATTTACTTAGAAAATCTACCGATGAGGAGTTTACACAGTAGCGATGTCCCGTTTTTGTAGGACCATCGTTAAATTTGTGACCTAAATGACTGCCACACTTTGCACATAAAATTTCGGTTCGAACCATTCCAAGAGTCGTATCCTTTATATATTCCACCGACCCTTCAATAGATTCGTCAAAAGAAGGCCATCCACATCCGCTATCAAATTTACTATTGCTTACAAATAGGACATTAGAACAGGCACCACATTTATAAGTGCCATCTTCAGCCATAAGATTATATTTCCCAGTAAAAGGGCGATCTGTACCTTTCTTTCTTAGAATATGGTAGCGTTCTTCACCTAGCTCAGCAAGCCATTCTTCTTCAGTCTTCTGTATTGGATAATTTCTCATTTTTTCGGCATAAATTGTAAGGCGGCACCGTTTATACAATGACGTTTCCCTGTAGTCTCTTTTGGTCCATCATTAAAAACATGTCCCAAGTGACCACCACAAGTAGCGCAATGTTCTTCCGTACGTGCGTAACCATTATTATAGTCAGTACTAAAAGAAACATTCCCTTTTATTTCTTGGTCAAAACTAGGCCAACCAGTACCACTATCAAATTTGTTTTTACTACTAAATAATGGAGTACCACATGCTGCACATACAAATGTACCTTGATTGTAATTTTTATTTAAACTACTTGAAGATGCACGTTCCGTCCCTGCCTCTCGTAACACATAAAATTGTATGTCCGTAAGTTGTGCTTTCCATTCAGCTTCAACTTTACTAATTGGAAATACTTCTGCCTTCTTGTTGTCTTGTGCTTTAGAATTACAGCTTAATAATAATGTGCATACTAGTAAAAGACTTAATTGTTTCATTATTGTGGATTTAATTTCCTATAAATTCGAAATCGCCAGAATTAATTAATTGATCCATCGTTAAGTTTGCATCTGCAAATTCAGAAGGTACCACCGCTATTCGGAACACTTGGTCGTTGGTAAAACCGTTTCCTAACGTGGTCAAATCGATATCACCCTGTAAAAAGAGCAATACATCTACAAACGAATGGTTATACGTATACTGAAATGATCCTTCTCCATCAATATAAATAGTTTGCGGTAGCGGACTCCAGATATCAAGCGTTCCACCATTGCCATCTGGCACGACATCTTCTAACCAATATGCAAGAATAACATCACTTTCAAAAACTTCAACGTTGGAAGGGATCGTAACTAGTTGCTCATAATTGTTACTTTCGGTAAAGTTGACTGTTACTTCAAAGACTTGTCCTAATATGTTAACTCCTGGCTCACCTGGAGGTCCTTGATCGCCTTCACAAGAGGGAAATAGTATGGAACTGCTAGCTATTAGTAATAAAAGTATTTTTTTCATAATTCAGATTTTTGATATAGGTAAGTAGATAGCAAAATCCGTTCCAGTTTTGTTTTCGTTCAAATTAAATTTTTATCGATTTTCAACAAGCTACATCGTGCCATCATATAAAATTATATGGCTATATTTATAACTTAAAATATAATACAAATTAGAATGAAAATTAAACAAACCATCTCATTAGTTGCTGTGTTAGCTATAGTGCTAAGTTGCAGCACCAACCCGTTTACAGGAAAGAAAACTCTTGCGTTGGTACCTAATTCGCAATTGTTCCCCATGGCTTTTCAGCAATACGATCAATTTTTAACCGAAAATAAGATAATAAAAGGCACCAAAGATGCCAATATGATTACTAGAGTAGGACAAAAAATATCGGTAGCTTCTGAAAGATGGCTAACAGCTAATGGTTACGGAGGATATTTGAAGGACTATGCTTGGGAATACAATTTGGTGGATGACCCAACAGTAAATGCATGGTGTATGCCAGGAGGAAAAATTGTTTTTTACTCAGGAATATTACCAATTGCTGATGGCGAAGCTGGCGTAGCTGCAATTATGGGGCATGAAGTTGCGCATGCACTTGCCAATCATGGACAACAACGAATGAGCGCAGGGCAGTTACAAGCATTGGGTGCTGTAGCAGGAAATATAGCCTTAAGTAAGGATCCTAAAAAACAGCAAATTTTTAATCAGGCTTATGGAATTGGAAGTACCGTTGGAGTAATGTTGCCTTTTAGTAGAAATCATGAAAGTGAAGCAGATAGAATAGGTTTAACTTTAATGGCAATTGCAGGATACGACCCTATTGAAGCAGCCGACTTATGGAGGCGTATGAAAGCTAATTCAGGAGGGCAAGCGCCACCCGAGTTTTTAAGTACACATCCATCAAGTGATACTCGAATTAAAAATATTACAGAATGGGCACCACAAGCCAAAATTGAGGCACGTAAATATGGTGTAACTAATTTCAAAAAGTAAAACATCTAACTTAAACTTAATAGCTGCTCTATTCCTGAGCCTGTCTTTGGGGAGTCGCTTTTTTATGTAGCTATGGGAAATCTACCAAAAGGAAGTAAGAAACTACTCAATGCTTGGGCTTTTTATGACTGGGCTAATTCAGTATATAGTTTAGTTATCGCTTCGGCAATCTTCCCTATCTTCTATGGGGCCTTAACTTTAGTAAAAGACGCAGACGGAAATATTATAAATGATACAGTCGTCTTTTTAGGTTACAATTTTAATAATGACACACTCATTGCCAATGTAACTGCCGCAGCATTTTTGGTAGTATCTATTCTAAGTCCCTTATTAAGTGGTATTGCAGATTATATAGGAAATAAGAAGGTGTTCATGAAATTTTTCTGCTATCTAGGGGCATTTTCATGCATGGGCTTGTATTGGTTTTCCATGGAACATCTTTGGTTTGGATTGCTCTGTTATTTTTTAGCTCTTATTGGTTTTTGGTCGAGCCTTGTTTTTTACAATTCATACTTACCAGATATTGCTTTCCCAGAGCAACAAGATAGAATTAGCGCCAAAGGATATTCACTAGGATATATAGGTAGCGTAATTTTACTAATCGTTTGTCTTGTTATGATATTCTTCTTTGAAACTTTTGGGTTTAAGGATGAAGGAATGCCCACTCGTTTATCTTTTATTTTGACTGGGGTTTGGTGGATTATTTTTAGTCAGTATACTTATTATCATCTTCCGAAGGGAAACAAAAAGCAAAAATTTACTAGAGGTTTATTGCTGAATGGTTTTAAGGAATTGAAGATGATTTGGGACAAAATGAAACATAATCTCCCTTTGAAACGATTTCTTGGCGCCTTTTTTGTTTATAGTATGGCGGTACAAACCATTATGCTCGTGGCAACATATTTCGGTATGGAAGAATTAGATTGGGGAGACACCGATTCCACAACGGGACTCATTGTTAGTATATTATTAATTCAATTAGTTGCCGTGTTAGGCGCCTTTTTAACTTCAAGGGCTTCAGCCAAGTTTGGCAACATTCAAATACTGATGGTTTTAAATGTTATTTGGATGGCTATTTGTGTCTATGCATACACCATTACAACGCCTGAGGAGTTTTATGTCACTGCTGCCTCCGTAGGTCTTGTGATGGGAGGGATTCAATCCTTATCACGTTCCACATATTCCAAATATATACCTGAAGGAGCATTAGACACAGCTTCATATTTTAGTTTCTACGATGTTTCAGAAAAAATAGGTATTGTGATAGGGATGCTTAGCTATGGTTATGTTGCTCAAGTCACGGGTAGTATTAGATATGCTATCCTTTTCTTTATACTGTTCTTTGCCATAGGATTATTTTTATTGTTCCGAGTGCCAAGAAATATTGAACATTAGGCAATTTTTCTTTATGTTTGCGTTGTATACCAAACAGTCTACTTAATCTATGAAGAAGTTACAATTACTTAATTGGATGCTTTTTGCTCTATTAGCGTTCACTTTTACTGCATGTGATAATGAACCTTTGGAGGGTGATTTTGTCATTGATGGCGGAGGAGATATTACTGCTGGTGAAGGACAATTTGTCGCTAATATCGCAGGGGTTTCTTTCTTGGCTGAAGCCACTAATAGCGTGTATAATCCAGATATTGGATCTCTTGTAATCTCAGGAGTTAAACAGAATGGAGAATCTATTTTTATAGCAGTAAATAGCAACGCAGGTGTTGGAACATTCAATCTTACGACAGTAGATAATACTTCTAATAGCGGCAGGTATTTTCCTGCAGGATCTATCTTTAATCCATACTTAACCGTGGGTGTAGCTGGTGGCTCAGGACAATTAGACATTATAACTTTTGACGTTGATAACTTAACGATTTCAGGAACGTTCGCCATTACTGGTGTACGCGCTGAATTGGATGCTGACGGTAATCCCGTTTTGGATGGCAATGGAAGCCCTGTTTTTGAAAGCATTATAATTTCTGAAGGAAGTTTTAATGCAATTCCTCTTACTATAGATACAACTACTGGAGGCGGTGGTGGAGTAGGAGTTGATCCTGATCCAGAATTCTTTGCCATAGTAAATGGGTTTGATTTCTTTGATGAAACTTTTACTGCTGAACAAGTTTCAGTGGCTGGAGAACCTATGATTAAATTGGTAGCAACTTCTATTGATGGAGCTATCATACGTATTGATATTCCAGAGGGATTAGGCACAGGTACTTTTAACTTTGTAGATCCAATATCTGACGGAACAAAACTGATTGCAATTTATACAACACCATCGGGGCAAACATACACTTCGGGTGAATTCTCAGATACTGGATCAATTACACTTACTGAATTTGGTGGATCTACTGGAAAACTTGCAGCCACCTTTTCATTTTTAGCTTCGGACGTTGTTCCTCCAATTGATACTGCCGACTTTGACATAACTGAAGGTAGTTTTAATATAGATTATATTAGTGATTCAGGTAATATCGATAATTCGTTTTCGGCAGATATAGATGGAACTTCATATGCACCTACGAGTATTGAAGTTGGTCAAGCTCCTTTTGGGACTACTACCAGAATTATAATAACAACAATTGATGCTTTCTCTAATCAGAGTTTAACCATTTCTTTTCCTATTGATATTGAAGTGGGACCACATGACATGACAACTACAATTTTAGATGGAAATGAGAAAGTTGGTTTATACAATCCAGATATTGGCAATTCTATTCTATTCGCATCTGAACCTGGGATATTAACTATTACTAGCTACGAATTAAGTAGCGGTATCATAGAGGCAACATTTACTTTTACAGGTATTGATCCAGCTGGAAATGATTCGACTCAATATACCATAACAAACGGTCAATTTATCATTCAGTATTAGGAGGAAAGCAAGAAGAAATTATAATATAGAAAAAGCCGCCCAATTTATGGAGCGGCTTTTTCTATTATGTATTGAACCTAGTTTGAAGAAATATCTCCAGAACCTGATATTTTTGTATCACTCCTTTCTGGGTTACCTGAGTATGTAATATCACCCGAACCATTCACTCTGTCTTTTAGGCTTCTTTTAGCCACTACTTCTAAATCTCCAGAGCCAGAAACACGAGCTTCTGTATTTTGAGATTCTAAATTAAATCCCTGAAAGTCTCCGCTTCCAGTTACACTTACATCTAAGGAATTTGTAGTTCCCGACAAAACCAAATCTCCTGAACCAGTAACGCTTGCATCCACCATATTGGCTTCAACTGCAAGTTCAATGTCACCTGACCCAGTAACACGAACTTCAAACACATCTGTCTTAATGGTATTTTTAGTATCTATATCACCTGACCCAACCAAAGAGACTTCAGAAATGTCTTCAAAAGGAACAGTTATATGAACTCCTTTTCTAGTTTTTACATAAGTGTGTTTTTTAGTTTTAATAACTAAAGTATTGTCTTTAACTTCTACCACAATATACTCATGCAGATTATCGTCTGTTCTTACTGTGATACTTCCTTCCGTTCCCTTTTCAAGATGGACATCCATAGAACCTACAACCTTTATGGCATCATAGTTTCTAGTATTTACAGTTTTAGTAGTTACATTTCCGTTTCCAACCACTTTTTTGTTACCCCACTGTGCATGGCTTTCAGAAATACCTAAAAGAGAGAGTGAGATTGCTATGGCAAATTTAAATAGAGTTTTCATGTGTATTGTATATTATTATTAGTTTCGTTTTAGAGTTACTCCGCCGTAGTCGGAATTAATATTTACGGTATTTCCAGTTCCTTTAGTGCCATTGTAGCCACTATAACTTCTTTTGGAATTAGA
>JAESTG010000200.1 GCA_016763715.1 Flavobacteriaceae bacterium | reverse complement strand
TTTCTAAAGTTCAGATTGAGGCCTAATTGATCTTCTTTTCCATCTTTAAATGGATTGATACTGGCAATATCATTGCTGCGAGCAACTTTTCTATCAATGACATAAGAAGTTTGGTTATAAAATTTAGAAAACAACTTTTTCAGCCCCTCCTTATTTACCCATTGTTTTGGATCTAGCGTTAAAATCTGACTAAATTTATTATTTCTAATCTTCACAAATACTTGATTGGGAAGTAAGATTCGAACATATTCTGCCTGATCCTGAAATTGTGCAATTTCAAATTCATTCAATTCTTGTACACCATTGTTATTGTAGTCAATCCAAGTGAATACTCCTTGCCCAGGCTCTACTTGTACATAGGTGAACTCCTGTTGAGCGATTACCCCACTATTGGATTCTATGGCTGTATTTAATCTTACATTTCCTTTCCATAGTGATTGTCCATACAAAAGTCGTGCATTTAAATTTTGCTCATCTTCCTGCGTAATTACAGTTGTGTCGTTGGGTTGGTTTTTATAATTCAAAACACGGTAGTTGGCAAAAAAGGACAACTGCGTGGTCTTATTATGAATCAATCTCGATTTTAAGAAATAATCGTTTGAGGTATTTACTTTGGTCAATACATTGGAACGTACGCTATCATTTATGCGATATCGGTATCCTATTTCGGCATATACTTTAGTACTGTCACCAATACCCGTAAAGACTTCATAAGCATTAAATCGCTGGCTTAAGGGTGTTAAACTGTCATTAGCAATAGCTTTCACTTGATTGTCTTCCATATTAAATTTACCTCCCAACCATGCTTTGTTTAAACCGTAAATAGCGCCACTATTAACTCTAGTAAACTTAGATTGCAGAATTTCACTTTCACTGTCCAAAAAACTTCCGTTGGCAAATACATTTAATTTGTTCAAACGTACATTTGAAGAAACCACGTGACGCACTCCTGAAAAGTTTTCAGAAAAATCCAATTGCTGAAATTCATAACTTCCGCCACCATATTTAGGATGACTTATAGACGTTCCAGTAGTTATAAAACGCTGGTCGCCCAAAGGCATTTCCAAGTTCCAATCTCGATTGAATTCAATATTATATAGTCGTTCTATGGTTCGAAAATCTTTATTAATATAATCTAACGTTCCAAAAACATCTATCATGAGCGTGTCGGCCGTTTTGAACAAGGTTTGTTTGACTGCTAATCGCGCCCCAAAGCCTTTGTTATTGTCATCGTCCAAAGATGAAAATAGATTGAGATCGTTGACGCTTCCTGCCAATTCAAAATCGATTCTGGTTTTTCCTGAAGGATGATAGCTTCCATTTACACCTCCTATTTGTAACTTTTCTGGAGCATTTAACCGAATTATTGGGTCGTAATTTCCCTGTGGCTCTAACCCCATAGGTGGAACAAATTCAAAAATGCGATTGATGCTGCTTTCATCACTAATTACATAATTCCCCATTTTGTTACCCACTAAACTGAAGCGAACACTAAACAATTCGTCTTCTGGATTATTAGAGAATACAAAAATTTCGGTGCCGTTAAAGTCTTCTTTTTTATAAAGAATTTTATTTTCTGAAAAGGTGTCAGGGACAGCAGACGGAGCGTTCATCAAATCCATATTATCTCCAGCTGCGCCCAATATGCTTACTTGCTCTTCAGCTAAATTTTGTTGAAGTGGTTGATTTTTGGCGTCGTTTTCAGAATAAACATAAGCTCCAAGGTCTAATTTGTCACTGCTGTAATTTCCGCCGCCATATCCAACAAAGCGGGTGTAATTTCAGTCAGTAAACTGATATTCCACCGTAATACGCATGTTGGCATTGATAGGGTAGGTTGAGGTAAATTTAACTTCTCCCGCATTATAATCGATCACATAGTCTTCGTTCTCACCACGTTTAAGTAATAACCCATTAACGTAAACCCGTTCACTACCAGAAACAATAAGAATAAATAACTCTCCATTAGGGCCTACAAGTTTATACGGACCTTGATTTCCTTCCTGCCCAATAAACTGGCTGCGTTGAAATACACCTCGCACCAAGGCTCCACTTGCAAAAACTGATGTTTTGGATCCGTCTTTATGATCAAAGGTTCCGCCAAGTGCAATTCCCTGTACTTTTTTAGTAAAACGACCAAAGTAACTATTGTTATTTTTCAAATCGATATCACCTGCTCGAATGTTCCAATTTTCACCATAGAGTTCTATAAAAATTTGATCAAACTCATCCAAACTTTGTGAGTAACCACCTTCTTGAGTTGGAATGTTGGCATCTTGTATGGAGGCTCTAATAAAAACTTTGTCACTTAATTTTCCTGTAATTTGAAGATCTAATTCACTATTAACTACGGCGTTTTGATTATTCCCAATGGTAATACCACGAGTAATACTTCCTAAGGCATTTAGACCGTCAAAGGGAGAGTTGTTTTCATCCCGAGTGCTTTTGTCCAAGGCATAGAGACGATCAATGCTCCCCGTATTTTCGACAATTATTTTTGGGTCCAAAACAAAGTAATCTTTGGTGAGAAAATCGGGGTATCTTAAATAGTCAACTGTCACCGAATCGTTTTCACGTTTAACCGCTTCAGAAAAAATAAGAAGCCCAGTATCGAAATCTATTTTGTAATTAGTAGAATCAATCTTCTGTCCTTGTATATCCCGAACTGAAAATCGAGAAGGGTTGAGTGAAACAGAATCAATCTTAATACTATCTTTAAGGGCTATTTTTCTTGTACGATAATTGGAGGTCCCATCTTGCGCATAACCCGAAAGGGTCACGAAAAAAAGAAAAAGATAGAGGTACAACTTCATTAGTACTACAACTTACGGTATCAGTTTTTATTTTGTTGATTCTTTTTTGAAAACCTTTCATAAACGGGTCGTTGTAAAAATACAATGTTATTTACATTAGCATCGTTAAATTTCAAAGCGAAACATATGAAAATTATATCCTATAACGTAAACGGTATTCGAGCAGCTATGCGCAAAGGTTTTACAGAATGGCTCCAAAATGCAAATCCAGATGTTATTTGTATCCAAGAGACCAAAGCCAATGTAGATCAAGTGGATGTAGCCGAGATCGAATCAGCAGGTTATCCATATCATTATTGGTTCAGTGCTCAGAAAAAAGGATATAGTGGTGTTGCAATTTTCTGTAAAACAGAGCCTAAAAATGTTGCCTATGGTACTGGTATTGAATCCATGGATTTTGAAGGGCGTCAGATCCGAGTAGATTTTGACAATGTTTCGGTGATGAGCTTGTACTTACCCAGCGGAAGCAATATTGAACGTGTGAACCATAAATTGAATTTCATGGACGACTTTCAGGCCTATATTAATACATTAAAAGAGGATTACCCCAATCTAGTGATTTGCGGAGATTATAATATTTGCCATGAAGCTATAGATATTCACGATCCAGTTCGGAATAAGAATGTCTCTGGATTTTTACCCGTTGAACGTGAGTGGATAGGCAATTTCATGGAAAGTGGATTTATTGATAGTTTTCGTTTTTTTAATAAAGAGCCAGATCATTATACTTGGTGGAGCTATCGTGCAAACTCACGGGCAAACAACAAAGGTTGGAGGATAGACTATAATATGGTATCCAAACCGTTACAAGAAAATTTGAAGCGAGCCGTTATATTACCAGAGGCTTATCACAGTGATCATTGTCCACATATGGTGGAATTAGCCTTTTAACGGAGAGGATGTTCGATTTAAAAACATTCTCATAGAATCTATCCTCCTTGGTTTCGGACTTTTTATTGTGATTTCAAGTCAGTTAATTTGGTTGAGAAGTAACTACAAAAATTTACCGTTAAAGAGGCTCAATGAAAGTGCAATTTTCTTGGTTCGGATGGATGGGGTTTTTGGCTTATGTGCTTGCGCTACCCATTTTACCCCAGTTGTTTTGGATTAAAAAAGAACAAATCACTTAACCTGTAAAATGATGAACGAATTTATTGAAGATGCTCAGTTTAGCAGAATCGATTTCGCATTGAAAAAGATAAAAAAAGGAGATTATGAATGCTGTAGCTTTGTGAACTGCAATTTTTCAAATGGCGATATTTCAAATTGCATGTTTATAGATTGTGATTTTGTGGACTGTAATCTGAGTTCGGTAAATATTACGGATACGACATTTAAAGAAGTTCGTTTTTCGAATTGTAAAATGATGGGTTTGTATTTTCAAAAATGTAGCTCGTTGTTCTTTTTGGCAATTTTTACGAGTTGTGTTTTGGATTTCACTTCCTTTGTGGGGAGACCGTTGGAGTCATTAAAATTCTCAAAATGTAGTTTGAAGGGAGTCGACTTTACCGAGGCTTCCCTAAAGAAAGTGATTTTTGATGATTGTAATTTTGATCAGGCTATTTTTGGTGGTACCGTTCTGAAAGAGACAGACTTTAGAACCTCTTTCAATTTTCAAATCGATCCAGAATCCAATTTAATTAACAAGGCTATGTTTACCAAGGAGAACGTCTCTGGCTTATTAAAAAAGCATAATATTGTTATCGAATAAACCCCAACAAATCTAAACCCAATACTATGATAAAGAATATTTTCTTCGGAATTACCCTCGTCTTGCTTACTGGCTCGTGCGTTTCATCTCAAATTTATGAAGACCTTAAAGCAAAGAATGATGCATTAAAAGCTGAAAATGAAATGCTGAATGCACAATTGGATGGCTCTGGAACCGACGGAGAAGTCTATACCGTAGCCAATTTGAGAAAGGAAGTAGACAAACTCAATTCAGAAAAAACACGTTTGGCGATGGACTTGGAAGCTGCCAAGAACAATTACAATCGAATGAAAGCTTCTTACGATGCGTTGGAGGCCAATAGCTCATCTGCCCTGACAGAAAATTTAACACGAAACAGAAAACTGCTAGAGGATCTTGAAGTAAAAGAAAAAGCATTAGCCACTGAAGAAGCTAGGCTAAAAGATTTGCAACGACAATTGACAGATCGCTCTGAGCGGGTGGAAGACTTGGAAGCCATTATTGCTTCTAAAGATGCCAAAATGAGAGCTTTGAAAGATGCAATTTCTGCAGCACTCACCAACTTTGAAGGCAATGGACTAACAGTCGAACAACGCGATGGGAAAGTCTACGTTTCTATGGAGAATAAACTTCTTTTTGACAGTGGAAGTTGGGCGGTGAACTCCCGTGGTTCAGAAGCGGTATCGGCACTCGGAAGGGTGTTAGCCCAAAATAGAGAAATTGCGGTACTCATAGAAGGCCATACCGATAATGTGCCTTACGGCGGAAGTGGGAATATTAAAAATAATTGGGATCTTTCTACCAAACGGGCAACAGCCATTGTTTCTATATTAACTAAGAACAATGGCATTCCAAAGGATAACCTGACCGCTGCAGGAAGGGGAGAGCATGCTCCTATAGCATCCAATGCTACTAGTGAAGGACGCTCAAAGAATCGAAGAATCGAGGTGATTTTGACGCCAAAGTTGGATGAAATCACTAAGTTATTAAACGAATTATAATTAAAACGGAGTCTTGAAAAAGGCATTTGAATGAAATACACTAACCTCCCGAATACAGATTTAAAAGTTTCTAAAATCTGCCTTGGTTCTATGACCTGGGGTAGACAAAATACCGGGTTAGAGGGACATGCTCAATTGGATGCAGCTATTGAGAAAGGAGTCAATTTTGTTGACACAGCTGAAATGTATGCCGTGCCTTACACCAATGAATCGCAGGGAGAAACGGAGCGAATTATTGGTACTTGGCTAGCGAAGACTAAGAAAAGAAATGATATCATTCTAACGTCTAAGATTACGGGGTCTGGCAGAGAAATTTTTAAGGATTTACGACCCAATTTGGATTTTAGTCAGGTTTCTTTGGAGGATGCATTGCATAAAAGTTTGAATCGCTTACAAACGGATTATATTGATTTATACCAATTGCACTGGCCAGAACGGGAAGTGAATATTTTTGGAATCAGAGATTATAATTACCAAGCAAATACACAATGGGAAGACAACATTGGAGAGATTTTGGATTGTTTGGACGGGTTTGTGAAAGAAGGTAAAATTCGGCATATAGGGTTGAGTAACGAAACACCTTTTGGAATTATGCGCTATATGGAGGAACATAGAAATGGTAAGTTGAAAATGGTTTCGACACAAAACTCTTATAATTTATTACAGCGTCGTGATGAGATTGGTCTAACTGAAGTGTTGCAAATGGAAAATGTCGGGTATTTGGCATATTCACCACTAGCATTCGGGGTGTTGTCAGGAAAATATTTGAACCAGCAAAAACCAGTAAATGCCAGAGTTACTTTGTTCCCAAATTATAATAGATATAGTAGTGACACTTCTCTAAAAGCGACACAAGCATATAATGAGATTGCGCAGAAACATGGTTTAAGTCTGGTTCAATTGTCACTGGCTTTTGTAAATCAGCAAACTTTTGTTACTTCAAATATTATAGGAGCAACTTCCTTGGAACAGCTGTCGGAAAACATAGAAAGCATAAACATAATTCTTTCCGAAGAAATTCTAAAGGAGATTAATGAGGTGCATCAAGAAATGCCAAATCCAGCACCTTAGTTTGTAAAGAACTACCCAAATAAATGCTTTACTACATCATGTACTTTAGCCAATTTGATGATCGAAATGTTGTAATTTTGTTTTGGAAGTTTACAATATTTAGAAATAATAATGGAGGTGAAACCTAGCTTTTCGGCTTCTAATATACGTTGTTCCACACGTGTGACAGAACGCACTTCTCCTGCAAGGCCAACTTCGGCGGCAAAACATATCCGCTTGTCAATAGCGATATCTACATTGGAAGATAGCACTGCTGCCACAACAGCAAGGTCAATGGCAGGGTCGTCAACGGTAATTCCACCAGTAATATTTAGAAAGACGTCTTTTGCCCCTAGCTTAAAACCTGCTCGCTTTTCCAAAACCGCAAGAATCATATTAAGTCGTTTTGCGTTGTATCCGGTGGCGCTCCGTTGAGGAGTTCCATAGACGGCGGTGCTTACTAATGCTTGTATTTCAATCATCAACGGACGCATTCCTTCCAAGGTTGCTGAGATTGCAGTTCCGCTGAGGTCTTCCTCGCTTTTTGAGATAAGTATTTCGCTTGGATTGGATACTTCTCGTAACCCGTTGCCTTGCATTTCATAAATACCTAATTCATTGGTGCTTCCAAATCGATTTTTGTTAGCGCGTAATATTCGGTAAATATGATTACGATCTCCCTCAAATTGCAGTACAGTGTCCACCATGTGCTCCAAAATTTTTGGTCCTGCGATGTTTCCATCTTTTGTAATATGACCAATTAAAATGACAGGAGTATCTGTTTCTTTGGCGAATTTAATAAGTTCTGTAGTCGTTTCTCGAATTTGGGAGATGCTGCCAGCACTACTTTCAATGGTGTCGGTGTGCAGTGTTTGTATGGAATCGATAATCACGATGTCTGGTTCCAATTCGGCAATGTTTCTAAATATATTTTGTGTTTTTGTTTCTGTAAGGACATAACAGGTCTCGGAATTGGGATGAATTCGTTCGGCACGCATTTTAATTTGTTGTGCACTTTCTTCTCCCGAAACATAGAGTGTTTTATAAGGTAGTTGAAGAGCAACCTGTAGCATCAAGGTGCTTTTCCCTATACCTGGTTCACCTCCCAGTAATGTAAGAGATCCTGGCACCAACCCGCCACCAAGCACGCGATTAAGTTCGATATTTTTAGTATTGAGTCTGGCTTCGGAGGCAGTAGCTATTTCCGAAACTCTTTGCGGTTTAGCTACTTTCTTTATTTGAGAAGTTTCAGTCACATTCCAACTTACTTTTTCTGCTTTTTGGATAACTTCTTCAGCAATGGTATTCCACTGTTTACAGGAAGTACATTGCCCTTGCCATTTAGAAAATTGGCTTCCGCAGTTCTGACAATAAAAAGTGGTTTTGGTTTTAGACATAATAGATTCGGCTAAAATAGATATATTTACAAACAAAAGAATCTTTCTCCTTCAATGAAATTTATATGGCTCTTAGCTTTCATTTTTAGTTACACTTCAATTTGGGCTCAATTCGGAGGTTTTCACCATGAAATAATTACAAAACAAGACGGTTTAGAATTAGACAATATCAAGGCCATGTCCATCGATAATGAAGGGTTTCTTTGGCTTGGTGGACGAAATCTAGAGATTAGAACGATTGTTTTAAGTGATAAGAAATTAGCAATTCAGCGTTTCAATGGGCGCACGTTTCAGAATATAATACTTCCAGAATTCTACGGTCGTGTTATTGAAGTCAACCAGTTTTATAAACGAAAGGATGGAAAGTTTTATCTGAGTGCTAGATCCAATCGGCACATTATGTTTCTGTTCGATCCGTATACCATGGAGTTTACAAAACTAGACTTTGCCTCAAAGGAGTTTGAGGTGTTATCGAATGTCTTTGAGTATGATGGCAAGGAATATTTGCTTTCACAGAAGGGTCACAAAATTACAGTATGCATTCTTCATGAGAACCTTTCTTTGGAACCTGTTTTTAGTTTTACGGAAGAAGAAAACACATTTTTATTGGATCCGTCGACTACTTTTATTGGATTCGAAGATTATTGTATTATTGGTGATGATAATTTCCCTCTCACAACAATTACCTGGGATGGAACAGTCATAAAAAGGGAGTCAAGTGAAACGTTTGTTAGAGATCGAGTCGCAAATCAACGGAAGTTTCGGATTGCGGGACAATTTCAGTCTAATGATGTTTTTTACACTTTTATGGATGAAGATCCCCAACTGTATCAAATTTCTAGTGACAAACATGCTATAGATCCTGTCTCAAAATGGAGGCTTTTTGAAGGCAATAATCAAGTGGTAACCGATGAGTCTGGCGCACATTTAATTGTAAGCAAAGAACAAGGAAATCTTGTTTTTAGGACTTTTGATATTGATAAAGGATTTAAAACACACTATAAGAGTAGTGTTTTTGAAGCCTATCCGTCGTTGTCATTATATTCAGAGAATACTAAAAAAGACCTATGGGTGGGAACTTCAATAGGGGAATTACATTATTTTAAGTTTCCTTCAGAAAGTATAAACACTTTTCTTCCAAATACAAGCATCCGATCCATCGCTGCATTGACTGATTCTACTTATATTGTTGCTACCGAAATAGATGGTTGGTATCAATTAAATGTATCCAATGGGACTATAGTCTATATGCAACTTGCTGAAAATGGAATCTCTTTGAAACCCGCCTCTTCTCGAAATATATTTGTTAATCAAGAGACTATTTGGAGCAATGATTCTGGTAATATTATTAAGGTGTCTTTGCCTTCGATGGACGTAGAAGCATATAAACATTACCCGGTTATTTGTATGATTGAGTCCAGCGATTCGACTTTCATTTATGGTACACATAATTATCATTTGATGGAGTTCAATAAAAAAACAAAAGAGCATCGATCACTTGTGAAAACAGATACATTGAGATTTTATGATGTTGAGTTGCGAAATGACTTGTTGGTTGGTGGCACAGATAAAGGCGTGATTACTTATAACCTTTCTACGGAAAAAACTGAATTTTTTGGAGCCTCCGCGGAGCTGAAAGATCCATTTATTTTAATGACAGATTACCATGAAGATTATGGGTATTTATTGGGTACTAGATCTGGTTATATATTGTCCTACGATGCAAAAACCAAGTCGTTTACAACCCTGTATGAGGATGCATTAAAAGCTAGTATTGCTACCATACTATTTGAAGGGGATACATGGTGGATTAACACGTTTAATGGTATTGTGGCTTTCAATCCGAAGGATCAAACTACCATTCGTTTTTCTGAAAAAGATGGACTAAGCCATAATGAGGCTAATAGATACAGCGCACTCAATACTAACGATGGGTTTTTGGTAGGAACGATAAGCGGACTTAATTATTTTAAGCCCGATGATTTGAAACCAGCAATAAATAATTCTGAATTAGTACTACTACAAGTAAGGAGTTATGATACTGAACAAAAGAAGTTTGTTTCTATATTGAGTCGTAAGGTCCTTCAAAATAAGCAAGAAATTGTACTTCCTGCGGAGCATAAAGAATTGTTGATTGAGTTTGGACTAAATCATAATATCGAAAATAGAGGCTATTATTTCAGATATAGATTGGATGATAATCTTTGGGTGAATATTGAAGAGGAGCAATTCATTCGATTTCCAAATTTGTCATCAGGTAATTATGTATTGGAAATAGAAGCGTTAGACTTTTCTGGCAATAAAATTGGAAATTCGTTACAATTTAAGATTAAAGCCAAAAGCTTTTTTTATAGGACTTGGTGGTTTTATTTATTACTCACTTTTGGACTTGTTTCTTTGGCGCTATATTTTTTGAATCAAGCCTTGTCCAAAAAATATTTGCAAGAAAAATTTTCTGAAGCACTTATGTTTTCTCAGGAGGCAGAACGCACTAGAATTGCAAAAGAATTACATGATAGTGTTGGGCAGCAACTAACGTTAATTAAACGAAAGGCACAAATGGAAAACTTGGACGAGATAACTTCCATGACGCATTTAGCGTTGGAGGAAGTGCGCAGTATTTCAAGAGGATTATATCCAGCTGTTTTGAAGCAATTGGGCCTTACAGAAAGCATTAGGCAATTGATAATTGATGTGGATGAAAGTACTACCATTTTCTTTACATCCGAGATAGAATTAATTGATTCATATTTTTCTGAAAAAGAGAGCTT
>JAESTG010000199.1 GCA_016763715.1 Flavobacteriaceae bacterium | reverse complement strand
TTAAAGAAGGCTCGTACAAATAAAGAGCGCCAAGAAATCAAAAGGATGATTGCTCAGGAGATGAAAAAAGCTAAAAATGACGCCAATGGAAAGCTTGATGATGCTAAGAGTGATGCTGCCGGTAAGGTTGTTGCTGTTACTAAAGATGGTGGACCTGACATTGTAAAGAATGATGGGAATAGCGCTACAAGTGATAATGTAGTTTCTAAAGGGACAGAACTTGGCAGAGCTAAGTGGAATGATGCTAAAGCAAAGCTTGCTCAAAAGGAAAAAGACCTTATTGGTAAAGAAACTCTTGTTGCAAAAGGGAGAGCAAGAATTGCTAGCGCTAAGAAACGTCTTGCCGCTGCCATAGCTAGTGGTAACCTCACAGAGGATCAGATTGCTAAAAAACAAGCTATGATTGATAGAGCAGAAACAGGTGTTGATAAACTAGAAGATTCTATCAAAGGAGGGAAGACTGCCTACGCAAAGCAAAAGGCGTCTTTGTCTAAAGTTTACAAAGATTAGTAATAATTAATAAAAATATGAGAGTAATAGGCGTTCTAGTTTGGACGCCTATTTTCTTTTGTAATAAATTGAATATAGTTGCGACCACCTAATTTCAAAATCATTCTATGAAAAAACTACTCCTTCTATTTGTCGCTTTATCATTTATTTCTTGTAAAGAGGAATTGAAACAACCTAAACAAGGGATTTGGCGTGCTGTATTGGAGGTGCAAGACGATAAAGAACTTCCCTTTATTTTTTGAATGGAATATAGACAACACACTTATTATTATCAATGCCGAGGAGCGGATTTTGGTAGATGATATCGTGTTGAAAGGTGATTCGATTATAATTAAACACCCAGTTTTTGAAGGTGTTTTTAAAGGAATTTTTAGAGAGGATTTTATATCGGGTGATTTTATTAAGCCTAGTTTAGATCGTGTAGTGCCTTTTAAAATGTTCTTCGGAAATGCAACAAGGTTTGAAGTAAACGATATAGCTACGAGTAATGTTTCTGGGAGTTGGGAAATGGTTTTTAGCGCACATTCGGAAGAGGATCGTTATATAGCTAAAGGGAGTTTCACTCAGACTAATGACAATAAAGTAACTGGTACCATACAAACAACAACTGGAGATTATCGCTATTTGGAGGGAGTTGTCGACGGAAATATTCTAAAACTATCCACCTTTGACGGTGCACATGCTTTCTTGTTCGAAGCAGAAATAAAGGGTGGTTTGCTTTATGGTTTCTTTTATAGCGGAAACCACTGGAAAGAACCTTTTAGTGCGGTTCTGAACGAAACTTATGAACTTCCAGATGCCAATACTCTTACTTTTTTAAAAGAAGGCTACGAACGCTTCGATTTTTCTTTTCCAGATACTGAGGGAAGAATGGTTTCTATGAGCAATGACCTTTTTAAAGACAAAGTGGTGGTGGTTCAAATTATGGGTACTTGGTGTCCTAATTGTTTGGAAGAAACACAGTATTATACGCAGTATATTAAGGAAAATCCATCTACGGAGGTTCAATTCGTATCCTTGGCTTTTGAGTATGCAAAGACGAAGGAGTCGGCTATTAGTGGTGTAAATCGATTAAAAAAGTCGGTCAATGTTCCTTATCCTATTCTTATTGCCCAATATGGAACTAGTGATAAAGGAAAGGCAAATGAAAAGTTGCCTATGCTTAATCATGTCCTCAGTTATCCAACGACCATTTTTATTGATAAAAAGGGAGTTGTACGTAAAATTCACACAGGTTTTAATGGTAAGGCAACGGGGGAGGCATACAATGAATTCGTAGCCGAATTTGAGGCATTCATGCAAGATTTGATTTCCGAAGAAATATAAAGAGTTGCCATTGTTAAGACCTCATAAGAAAAGGTTAATTAACATTGGCTTAAGGTATTTAACAAGACACTAACAATTCTCATGTTGGTTTGGTAGTACTTTTAATGAAACAATCAAAAAACCGCTTAATATGTCAAAAGTTTACACTCGTTTTGTTAGCATGTTTGCCTTTCTACTGCTAACCACCCTTTCGGTAAATGCACAGATTACAACACCCCGTGGTAGTCAAATGGCTACTGTTTCACAAACTGTAGGTACTTCCACAATTGAGATTACCTATTCTCGTCCTAGCGTTAATAATAGAGAAATATGGGGCAAGTTGGTGCCGTATGGCCTCAATAACCTTGGTTTCGGAACCTCAAAAGCAGCTCCTTGGCGTGCAGGAGCCAATGAAAATACAACGATTGCCTTTTCGCATGATGTGAAAGTGGAGGGAAGGTCTATTAAAGCTGGCACTTATGGTTTGCATATTGAGGTAAAAGATAATAACAGTGCTATTCTTTTGTTATCCAATAATGCTACTTCTTGGGGCAGCTTTTTTTATGACCCAGCCGAGGATGCATTAAACACAAGCATAACTACTGAAATAATTCCTCATACCGAAATGCTTACGTTTAGCTTTTCAGAAGTTACAGCTACCACTACTGTAGCTATACTTTCATGGGAGAAAAGAGCTTTCCCTTTTACTATTGAGGTTCCCGTTACAGAAATTGTGATGAATGATATTAGAAATGGAATGCGCGATCAACCTGGGTTTAATAGATTAACATATGAGCAAGCGGCTGGATTTGCGTTAAATAATGGGGGAGACCTTAATGAGGCATTGGGTTGGGTTAACAGTGCGATTGCTGGACAATTCTTCAGTCAGAAGAATTTTAATAATCTTCAAATAAAAGCTGGAATTCTCAATAAAATGGGAAAGTCGACCGAGGCTATGACTACTTTGGATGAAGCAAAGGAAATAGGAACCGTACTTGAAGTTCATGGATTAGGGCGTCAATTAATTACCATGGGCATGAAGGATAAAGCATTGGATGTCTTTAAGTATAACGCCAATAAAAATGAAAACACATGGCCAGTTCATTATGGTTTAGCTCGTGGGTATTCTGCTAAAGGGGACTATAAGAATGCTCTAAAGCAGTTGAAGAAAGCACATATAAATGCGCCAAATCCAGCTAGCAAACAGCGTGTTGCTGACAATATTGAAAAGCTGAAAAATGGGGAGGATATCAATTAATTTTTTTGTTTTAC
>JAESTG010000198.1 GCA_016763715.1 Flavobacteriaceae bacterium | reverse complement strand
TTTATGGAAATGGCAATAGTGGAAAAAAAATTGCCGATATTTTAGCTGAAATCAAGTTGCGTTTTCATAAAACGATCACTTATTAATGAAGATTTTAGGGCTCATACCAGCAAGAGGAAGTAGCAAAGGAATTCCAAATAAGAACCGAAAGGAACTTGGAGGGAAGCCGTTGCTACAATACACCATCGAAGCAGCATTAGGAGCACAATTATTAGATGATGTAGTTTTTTCTTCGGAAGATACTGAGCTCATAAGCTTAGCCAAACAAATGGGAGCCACAGTGACTTTTAAACGACCAAATCATTTGGCGAGTGATACAGCCGGTTCTTTAGAAGTAGTACAACATGCACTGGAAAGTCTTGCAGAGCAAGGAATGAAATACGATGCTATTTGTTTACTTCAAGTAACGACACCTTTTCGTACTTCGGAAGATATTGATGAGGCTATTTCTAAGTTTATTGAACGCGGGACGGATAGTCTTATTTCAGTTCAAAAAGTTCCCCATCAATATAATCCGCATTGGGTTTTTGAAGTGAATAATAACGATTTAAAAATTGCCACTGGAGAAGCCAAGATTATAAAACGGAGACAGGATTTACCCAATACATTCATAAGAGATGGAGCCATTTATATTACAAAATCGGACATAATCCTGAAGCAAGGTTCGTTCTTTGGTGAGAGTATTTCTCATATTGAATTGGATGCGCAACGATATGTAAACATTGATACCCCCGAAGATTGGACAAAGGCTGAAGAAATCTATAAAAAACTGTACTTTTAATACATGAATGAGCTTCAAAAAATATCGATAGTAGTGCCTGTTTATTATGGTGAAGCTACAATAGAAGAATTGACCCAACGTGTGGAAGCGGTGGTAAAGGAACTCGATATGTCTATGGAGTTATTATTGGTTAACGATGCTAGTCCAGATAATTCATGGGCGGTTATCAATAAACTACATCAACAGAATCCTTCGGTACGAGGTATTAACTTTAGCCGAAATTTCGGACAACATTATGCTATTTCTGCTGGATTGGCTAAAGCTACAGGTGATTGGATTGTAGTTATGGATTGCGACTTACAAGATGTCCCCGAAGAAATTAAAAAATTATATCACAAAGCAATAGAAGGTTATGATGTGGTATTCGCACGCCGAACTGCTCGCCAAGATTCTTTCTTTAAACGTCTTTTCTCCCGAATTTTTTATCGAGTACTAAGTTATCTTTCTGGCGTAAAGTATGATGCACGCGTGGCCAATTTCGGGATTTACAAGAGAGAAGTTATTGACACAATCAATGCCTTACCCGAAAAAAATAGATTCTTCCCTTCCATGATTAAATGGGTGGGATTTCGGCAAACGGGAGTAGAAGTTATGCATTCAGAAAGGGCAGAAGGGAAGTCAAGTTATAGTTTTAAAAAACTACTCAATTTATCCTTAGATATTGTGCTTTCATATTCAGATAAGCCATTACGACTTACCATTAAACTAGGTCTTTTAATTACTTTTTTAGCACTTCTCTTTTCCGTAGCACTTATTTATAGATGGTATATTGGAGAAATTGAAGTGATTGGATATACTTCGGTTATTCTTTCCATTTGGTTACTTTCTGGAATTATAATTTTCGTTTTAGGAATGGTTGGACTTTACATTGGGAAAATATTTGAAAATGTAAAAGATAGACCTACCTATATCATTAAAGATCTATTATGAAAGTGGAACCACTGTCATGGGATTCCGCTTTTTTCAACTTAAAGATTGGAGAATTGGTTGTCGTGGACACAGAGGGTTTACTAGATCCTATAGAAGATGATTTTGATTTAATTTATGTAAATTCGTCAAAGAAAGATAATCTCGTTCTTGCTAACTATTCTTGTTCTTATTCAGAAACAAAAGTGCTTTTCGAAAGAGGTGACTTGAGTTTTGACTGTGGACAATCATCCCATATTTTTGAAATTAGCAATACCGAATTCGATATTAAAAATCTATATGCCTTAGCGCTTGAAAGCGGAAAATTTAGTCGATTTGCATTGGATCCAAATTTTTCTAAGTCAAATTTTATCAAATTGTATAAAACTTGGATTGATAATTCATTAACTGGCACCTTCGCAGATGGGTTTTTAGTTTATAAGTTGGATAACAACATTGTGGGATTCGTTACTTTCAGAATTCAAAATAAGATGGCCACGATTGGATTAATTGCCGTCAATTCATCTCATCAAGGAAAAGGGATAGGAGGGGAGTTGATAAATGCGGTTGAAGTGCAATTACTAGATAGAGGGATTACTACTTTAAGAATTCCAACCCAATTAAAGAATGAACAAGCTTGCAAATTCTATAAGAAACTCGGATATTCACCTATAGAAAAAACCGACATAAAACACTATTGGCGTGTGATCCCCTTCAATAAACCTTATATCTCAGGAAATGAACTTGCTTATATTCAGGATGCTGTGGTTCGTGGAAAAATATCTGGGAATGGTTATTACACCAAAAAGTGTCATGAATTTTTTGAACAACGCTACGGATTTAAAAAAGTACTCTTAACTACTAGTTGCACAGATGCGTTAGAAATGGCTGCGTTGTTACTAGATATAGCACCAGAAGATGAGGTCATTATGCCATCATATACCTTTGTGTCAACGGCTAACGCTTTTGTATTACGCGGGGCTAAAATTGTCTTTGCCGATTCCCGTGATGACCACCCAGGAATTGACGAAAAGGGAATTGAATCTTTAATCACTTCAAAAACGAAAGCCATTGTTGTAGTTCATTATGCAGGTGTGGCCTGTGATATGGATGTTATAATGAATCTGGCAAAGGAATACAACCTATTTGTAGTAGAGGATGCGGCTCAAGCGGTGCAGAGTTTTTATAAGGGAAAACCATTAGGTAGTTTTGGTCATTTCGCTACTTTCTCATTTCACGAAACTAAAAATATACAATGTGGAGAGGGTGGACTGTTGGTTATCAATGACTCTCAGTTTGCCGATCGTGCAGAGATTATCTGGGAGAAAGGGACCAATCGAAGTGCTTTTTTTAGAGGTGAAATCGATAAATATGGTTGGGTAGACATTGGTTCATCATTTTTACCAAGTGAGCTTAACGCAGCCTATTTATATGCACAATTAGAGCAAGTTGACGACATACAATCTACCCGAATGAAGGTCTATAATTTTTATTTGGAGGAATTACATTCTTGGGCAGAGGAGCATAATGTGAGTCTTCCAGAGATTCCAAATTTTACTACTAATAATGGACATATGTTTTATATGTTATGTGAAAGCGAAACACAACGTTCTTCGATTATTTCTTACTTAAAACAACACGAAATACTTTCTGTTTTTCATTATTTGAGTCTGCACGAGAGTCCGTATTTTTTAGAAAAGCACGACGGAAGAGTCTTGCCAAATAGTGATCGATATATGAATACGTTATTACGTCTGCCCATGTTTTATGAACTCCAGACCGAACAAGTGACCAATATTTTAAAGATGTATGAAGGATAAATACATTATATCAATTTTTAGAATTTCTGCTTTTGCTTATTTATTGCTGGCGTTGTATTATTTTTTGAGTAAGCAAGCTGGCGGTGGAGATGAAGCTCTTTTTTTGAGTGACTTGCGATTAATCAACGATTCAGGTTGGTCAGTAGCTATTCAAAAGGGGATTTCACTTCCTTATATGTTGTTTACGTATCCTTTGGCGCAGGTGCTAGAACCATACATTGCGCTACGTGTGGTTAATGTACTATTGTTTGGAGGACTCGTTCTTTATTTTTATAAAGTAAGAGGAATCACCAATCTCAGTTTTTATGCATTGTTAGTCTTTTTTTATAGTACCGTAGGTTATTTTTTGGCTGGAACGAATGACGCTCTGTTTATTATTTGTTTGGTGATTTTTATTGTTGAAACCCAAGCTGTATTGAACGCAACGCAAAAATCTTCTTTGGCATGGTGGGGAAGTTCTTTAGTGCCTGCTTTTTTTACACGAGAACTTATTATTGTGTATGCTCCTGTTATTCTGTTAGCGTTGTATTTCATGCTGAAAAATAAAAAAGGAAGATTGAAAACTCTTCTTGTTCCTGGAACTATATTTGGACTATTACTATTACTGAACGCTCCCTCATTAATGGAGAATAGAACTTTATCTTACGATCAAAAATTACCTCCAAAAACGACTACAGCAACATGGGTGCAACGTCAATATCACGCCCAACTTTTGGTTAATGACAATAAGTTGGCTAACTACAACCACCCTAACTGGAAACAAACGCAAGAATACTTAGATGCCAATGGTGCTACAGCTTTACCACGAACAATGTCTGAAGCATTATTTTTTAATCCAAAAATGACTATCAAAGAGTTCTTTAAAGATTTAGTGTTCATTGCGCTCTATGGAAGTAGGCAATTGGGTATTATGCTCACAGTTGTTTTATTTTTATTTCTGAAGAGATTCGTTAAAGATCGAAAACTAAGTAGTGAAATGTTTATTCCAATGGCAGTATTGACGATGTCATGTGTCTTTGCATTGATTATCATTTCATTTATTGAATTGAGGTGGCTTGGACCTGTTTTTATAGCCGCCATTGTCTATTTTTACAGTCTTATCGAAAAAGAGAAAATACCTAAATTACTTATTCAAGATGGAAGCGATGGTGTGCTTCAAGCGCGCGGGCGCCGACGGCATTCTGACCTATGCGGCGCGGGATATGTGTCTCGCCCTGAATAAATCATCCTGAGTAAATCGTTCAGAACCAAGGTTTAGTCGTCGCACTCAAACGGCGGCGTGTCTACAGTGACGAAGGTATCCGGGTGGACGCCGTTAAACGCGGTCGACACCGCGTTTGAATAGGCGCCAGTCTGGCCGATCTCGATCCAGTCGCCCTCGATTGTATCGACAGGCAGGTCAAACGGCGCGGGCAGAACATCGGTCGAATCGCAGGTCGGGCCAAACATCCGAAACGCCTGCCGATCCGACGAACATTCGCCGTCCAGCCGGATCAGGCGCACCGGATAGCGCAACCCGCCGGTCACGGTCTCCGACAGGCTGTGATAAACGCCGTCATTAATATACAGGTCGTCGCCCTTGCGAAGTTGCACCTGCGCCACCAGCGAACAGGCGGACGCCACCAGCGCCCGGCCCGGCTCGCAAATCAACCGGCACGTCAATCCAGATTGCCGAACGCCCGCGTCGATGGCGTCAAAATACGTCGATAAGGGCGGCGGCGTCTCCCCGATATAGGCGGCGGGAAATCCACCGCCAACATCGACGCAAGCCAGCGACACGCCCGATTGGCGCGCAATATCGCCCGCCCGCACCAACGCTTCGGTATACGCCGCCGTCGTTTTGCATTGCGACCCCACATGAAAGGCGAGGCCCGCATTCCAGCCCTGTCCGGCGACCATGCGCAAGAGGCGCGCGGCGTCGTCCGGCGCCGCGCCAAATTTATCGGACAGCTCGTACAGGGCGTCGGCGGGCGGCGTGGCGAAGCGCACGACAATCGTCACATCATCCGCGTCCCCAAGCTCGGCGACAATCTTCTCAAATTCGCTTTCGTGATCGACGACAAACAACCGCACGCCCTGAAACCGATAGGCTTCGCGAATGTCGCCACGGGGTTTCACCGGATTTAAAAATCCTATTTCCGCTTGGGCGTCAGCGTCGCGCGCGGCGGCGACTTCCACGATGGACGCCGCATCAAACCCCGCAATCCCCACCGCGCTCAAAGTTTTCAAAACCAACGGATGAGGATTGCACTTGATCGCATTTCTACCGTCTCTGGGGACTGCCGAAGCTATGATATTTGGGGAAAGCGTGAATTTACCCATGCGGGTTGTTCTTGATAATCTGCCTGAGGACAGGCGACCCCACAGTTCCAGTGCAGAATTTACTGAATTGTGGAATTCCGGTGAAATATCAAGTGCGTATATGGATGGTGTTTTTGAAAGCTGGCGCACGAGGAATGCATTAAGCAACACG
>JAESTG010000197.1 GCA_016763715.1 Flavobacteriaceae bacterium | reverse complement strand
GTTTCCCAATGGGTTTCTGGCACCTCCAATAAAGAAGGGTTGACCGTTGGAGGTTTCAACTAATTGAGTTCCGTTAGCATCAATTCTACTATTACTTATAGCGCCGAATTGATAGCCCGAATTGGTATTCAATTTCGTCTTTTCTGAAATTTGCCAGTAGTGATTTAAGAGAACTATTGGTTCTTTTACCTCTCGAATTCGGCTATTTCTAATTTTATTTCCTTGGTATCCCCAATTAGGGTTATATCGGATTCCTTTCAAATTGTAGACCTCTTCGGTAACTGCTGTAGAGCGACCTCTTCTATTTGGAGTATAAAAAGTGGTGACGTTAACGCTTTGATTTTCTCCAAGTTTTTTTTCTACGGAAAAGAAAAAAGAATCTGCGTGGTAGGGAGTTCCATCTACGAAGCCCTCCTCGCCATATCTCTTTGCCGCAGATACTGAAAAGGCCCATCCGCGGCTTGTTAGACCACTGTGATAAGTTGCCATTACCCTTCCTTGATAACTTCTATTGGCACTTGCAATCGAAATTCGCCCGCCTTTTCTATACTGAGAGGCTCTCATGACGATATTCGTACTGCCAGCAATATCTCCAAAGGTGTAGTCATTGGCATAGAGACCCATTGAAAATTCTCGATTTCGTTGCACATCGTTAAGTCCTCCCCAGTTAGCCCATTGAGGACGACCATTAAATTGTTTGTTCATTTCTAAACCGTTTATGAATACTTTTCCATGCGCATTATCCAGTCCTCTCGGTTTAAAAAAGGTTGCACTAAAATCATAGGCAGCAGCTTTTAGAAATACGTCTCTAGAAGCTTGAAGGAGTCCAGAAATATTCGAGACCGTACCATCTTCTTGGTTTAATTCACTTTCAGAAAGACTCACTACTCCAACTTGCCCATCCAAAAGACTTAAATCTATCTGCAATAGTATAGGGTCTAAATTGATTGTTTTTCCACTTGTAAGAATAATTGCAATATGTTGCGGAAGATAGTTTGGGCTTAATACTACTATTCTTTGCTCACCTAATGGCAATTCAATATTTAAAAAGGAAAACTCACCATCAACATTTGTGATTGTTTTAAGCAAGGTTCCTCCAATCTTGATTTCAGCATTAGAAATAGGTTCATGAGACCAAGTATTGATAACTCTTCCTTTCAACTCGGCATTTTGTGCCCAGAGAAAGCTAACATTCCACATAATAAAGTAAAAGAAAACTCTTCTTATTATCATTTGTTGACAAATTGGTTTGGTTGGTTTGTCTATATCGAATCATATGGACATAATTATCGCCTCAATTGACCCCAAAGGAGACGCATTATCAACATGCTGGGAAGAGTAAAATAGTTGGACGAAGTTATAAGGCTCTTTCGAATAAATCAAACATAATAGCCTATAAACATTGAAGTTGTAGTCTCAATTCGTGAATTGACAGGTCTCCCTATTGGTAGATTGTTTACATTTAACATTCTTACATTCAGGCGTACTACTCCCACAAATTTTCATTTAAATGCAAATCATATATGGCTTACTAGTAGCCAGTATTCTTACAAATTTTACTTTGATGGCGCAGGAAAATAAAATCTATAAAGTACATACGGTCACTTTCTACAATCTCGAAAATTTATTTGATACTGAAGACGACCCCTTGACTTTTGATAACGATCGTACTCCGTTAGGCAAGGATCATTGGACGGCAGAAGTTTACAATGCCAAACTCAACAATATGGCTCAAGTAATTTCTCAAATTGGAAAGGAATTCACAGGAAACCCCCCTACGCTTATAGGTGTTTGTGAAATAGAAAATAGAAAGGTGCTAGAAGATCTGTTGAATCAAGATTGGCTAGCAGCTACAGATTATGGTATTGTTCATTTCGATTCTCCAGACCGTAGAGGAATTGACGTCGCTTTACTATATCAAAAAAAAATGTTTACCCCATCTCACTATTATGCTTATGAACTTAAAATTTATGATAATAATGACCTTACCAAAAGAGTTTTTACGAGAGATCAACTAATTGTAAGTGGATATTTGGATGGAGAGAAAATACATCTTATAATCAATCATTGGCCATCACGAAGAGGAGGAGAAGCCCGCAGTCGCTACAAGCGAATTAAAGCTGCAAAATTAAACGAGCATATTATTGATTCAATTTTTAGTGAAGACCCATATGCTAAGATTATAACCATGGGTGATCTAAATGACGACCCAACCAGTCCAAGCGTAAAAGTTATCCTAGAAACTGAAAAGAGCAAGGACAACCTAAGTATAGGTAAATTATATAACCCGATGGAAGCTCTCTACAAAAAAGGTATTGGGTCATTAGCGTGGAGAGATGGGTGGAATCTATTTGATCAAATGATAATTTCTTCGGAATTAACTAAGAAAGATTATAGTTCGTACCGATTTTATACGGCAGGAGTCTTCAATAAAAACTATCTCACCACAACACGAGGTAAATATAAGGGATATCCATTCCGAAGTTTTGCTAATGGAGCATTTACTGGAGGCTACAGCGACCATTTTCCAGTATATCTATATCTTATTAAGGAAGTTGATAAAAGTAACTAGAGGCTACTAAAATTAGTCAAACCATTGTCCCCATGGGATTCTAGAAAGTAATAATAGCAATGCAATTGTATAAAATATAGCGAGTACCTTAAACTTTGGTTTTGAAACCAGTTTCTTTTTGTGTTTAGAGTAACCAATAGTTATAAATACCACCGTCAAAATCATTACGGTAGGATGCTCTACTGCATTCAATCGTAACATTGCATCCTTCATAACAGTACCCATGCCATTATCAGAAATAGATTTCATGCCCAATGGAGAAATAAAATAAAATACCAAACCAATTAAAAGTTGAATATGCGTAACAATCAATGCAAATAGGGCTAAACGAAAATCTTTGGGCTGGTACTCTTTATTTCCGAAGAAACCAATCAAAGCATTAATAGTGGCAATAACGACAATTAATAATACTAAATAGGCCCACCCAGAGTGCAAAAATTTAACGGTTGCGTACATAATATTTTAGTTTTGGTTTGGTTGCACCTTAGCTAAAGCTGAAGTGTATCATGCAAAGGTAGGCATTATTGCATAAAAAAGCCGCTTCTAAACAGAAGCGGCTTTCAAATATAGTAAAGTATGTTTTAGTTAAAAAGGTAACGTAAACCTACTTGCATTTGCCATCTAGAAGATTGGATTCCTCTGTCATCCAATTCATCAATACCATCTTCAAATCTACTAGCATCAAAAGTAAATACAGGATCTGGTCCACCAGAAACTGTAGTTAATGGACGAACTGATCCTCCACCAACAAATCTACGTTTACCCCAATCGCTATTCAATAAGTTGGTAAAATTGAAAATATCTAAAGAAGCTTGGAGGGTATGTTTTTTACCCCCTACAGTAATAGAAAAGTCTTGTAAAACCTTAAGATCTATAACATGAGACCAAGCTAATCTATCTCCATTTCTATCTACATAACCTCCACGTCTACTGCTTAGGTATTCATCTCCTTCAATAAAAGCATTAAACTGCTCCCATTGCTGAGCTGGAGTTGCAATTACATTTCCATCGGAATCGGTTAATGTAGCAAAAGTAATTTCTGCTGAATTTGCAGGTACATATATTAAAGCATTGTCACGAGAATCATCATTGAAAATATCTCTTCCTTCGTTATAAACATAACTGAAAGGAGCTCCTTCTGCACCTTCGTAGAAGACACCGATAGTTGTTTTGATATTTTTGTTCCACTTTAATTCATAAGAAAAGTTAGATGAGAATCTGTGACCTAAAGAGAAATCAGATCTAGACAATGGAATGTCAGAGTTCTTACCATTTACAGTTTGGATGTTTCTCCATTGAGAACTGTTTTGAGAAGAAGTTCCTTCGAAAACTTTCTCAGACTCACCTCTAGAGTAAGATATTTGTCCTTGGAAGCCATTTTGGAAAGGCTTTCTTAAGCTAAACGTTGCGTTATACGCTTTACCTTCTCCAGTGTTCGATGCTAAGATAATACGACCATAAGTATCGTCAATTTCATCACGTCTATCATAAGTTGGTCTGTTATCTCCATGCCCGTTAAGACTACCTGTTGGACCTTTTAAGTTCAAGTTTTCATAATAGATGTCTGTAATTACATCAGTATATAAGAAATCGAAACTAGCAATTAATCCCCAAAGTGGTAATTTTTGATCAATTCCAATGTTGTACTTAAGTACTTGTGGAAGTTTAAAATCCTTGGCGAAAAGGTCAATGTTTCCACCAACTCCACCACTACCAGGTGCTGGATCTTCAAATTGTCCGTTAATGTCTGCTACGAATGGTTGACCGAATTCAAAGTTAAATCCACCTGTTATACCATTGTTATTATAAGCTCCACCAGGCCATACTAAAGGTATTCTAGATGTAAATACACCTAAACCACCACGTATTTGAGTTTTACCGTTGTCCTTAACATCCCAGTTAAAACCTAATCTTGGAGAAAGGTGTAAGCTTGGGTCGATTCCTTGTCCAACTTTAGCTTCTTGAAGGTCTTTACCAAATGCCTCTAAAATAGGAATTGTACGATCGTTAAAATCATCATTCACTGCACCATCTTCCCAGAATGGGATATCGGCTCTAATACCATACGTAAATTTGAAGTTATCAGTTAACTGAATTTCATCTTGAAAGTAAAGTGCTGTTTGTAATAAAGTAAACTCAGCTGCACCAGCAGATTCATCACCTACAACTCCGTTACCTACTAAAGAGTATCCATGCTGATACACATCGGCATTTTGACCCGTTAAGAATTGATTCAAACCAGAAGAAAGTAAATTTCCTTTATCATCAAATTGATCTTCAAAAGTATAATCACCATAATTATAAGCGAAGAACAAGTTTTTAGACTTAGAATATTCAACGTTAGCACCAATAGTGAAAGTATGTTTCCCAGAATAGATTTCAACATTATCATTAAATGTAAAAACATCCTGATCTAGTAAATTGGCAGTAGAAAAAGGTTCTGCACCAAATGAAATAGTACCATTACCATCCTGAATATCTACCGTTGGAAATGGACTTCCTGAAGGATCTCTATCATCACGTACCGTAGTATAACCAATTACCATTTTATTGGAAACCTTTTCGCTGAAATTCGAATTCCATTCTAAAGCAGATGAATTTGTAACAGTTTCAAACAACTCAGATCCATTAATAAATCCAATGTTTGTATCTCCTGAACTTCTTGCTTCAAGATTATCAGCCTTCACCAAACCGTGACGGAAAGATATTCTGTTTTTATCGTTAATATTCCAATCCAACTTAACAGTTATTTTATCACTTTCGAGTGTTCTAGTGTTATTTGCAAACCCACCTGTATCGTATCCGTAAGTACTAGATAAGAAGTTTTGAAGAGTATTAAGATCATCTAGTGAAGCACGTCCTTCATAATTACCAAAATTAAATGGTTGAGGAGTCTCGTCATCTTGTCTTTCGTAGTTTAAAAAGAAGAATAATTTGTCCTTAATAATTGGACCACCTACTCTAACTCCGTAAGTTAATGCGCTAAATTCATCTAACTTCTCAGCGCTTTCTCCGTCTACTACTAAATCTGGTGGTGTTTCTCCGGCCAAGCTCTCATTTCTTAAGAAACTATAAGCAGAACCTTTCCATGTATTCGTACCTGAACGGGTAACAGCATTAATAGAACCTCCTGAGAATCCAGATTGACGTACATCAAAAGGTGCAATATTCACTTGGAAGCTTTCAATAGCATCAACAGAGAAAGGATTCACTCCTGTTTGTCCTCCGTTAGTTCCAGAACCAGCCAATCCAAATACATCGTTATTTACAGCACCATCAATATAAATGGCGTTGTATCTATTGTTTTGACCAGATAGTGATATAGAAAAACCATCATTACCTTCGGTTATTTGAGCTTGTGGAGTTGCTCTAACAAAATCAGCAATAGAACGTGACGCTGCAGGCAGCGTAAGAATGTCTCTTTCCGAGATAGTCGTTGCCGTTCCAGTTCGGTTCCCATCGATAATGCCATTTCGTTGTACCGAAATAACTACCTCGTCTAGCGCATTGCTATCCTCAGACATATCAACGCTCATTTTCTTTGAATCTCCTAATTGAAGAAATACATTGGTTCTTTCAAAATTGTTAAATCCAACATAAGAAATAGTCACCGTGTATGGTCCACCAGGTCTCATGTTTGGTAGTCGATAATACCCGTCAAAATCTGAAATAGCTCCGTATTTCGTTCCAGAATCTACATGTACGGCCAATACATTTGCTCCTGATAAAGGTTCTCCAGCAGAATCAGATATCCTACCGTTAATTGATGAAGTTGTTACCCCTTGCGCAAAAGAAGTTGCAACGGTTCCCATCACTAATAGTACAAATAGTAAAAATTGTTTCATAAGTGTTTGTTTAATTTAGTGTTCGTTTGCAAAATTACCACTATTGATAGATTTTCTTGCAACGATTGGTTAAGAAAATATTAACAAAAGATGTATTTAAAAGTAGCAAAAAAATAAACAACTACACGCCTTATTACCAGTTAGATAAGAACAGTTTATTAACAACAAATTGTGGCTAAATTAGTACAAAATACAGTCTAGTTGATCTTTGAGAGGGCTAACAAACTTAAAATAAGACTCATGATAGGCAGAATCAAGGGGTTTGGACGCTGGTAAATCTTGTGTAAATGGATCTACTTGAGCACCATTTTTCCAAAAGCGATAGCACACGTGTGGACCCCCGCTGTTGCCAGTCATTCCTATCCAGCCAATTACATCTCCTTGACGCACAAAATCTCCTCTTTTCACATTTCTCTTTCTCATGTGCAAATATTGGGTTTCGTAGGTGCCATTATGTTTTATTTTTACATAATTTCCATTTCCTCCACGACGTTCCGGTTTACTTACAATCCCATCTGCGGTTGCTAAAATTGGAGTTCCCATGGGAGCGGCAAAATCGGTACCTTTATGAGGCCTCTTTTTATACCCATAGTAAGCAATTCTTCTATTCAAATTATAGCGAGAAGAGATGCGACTAAATTTGACAGGCGCCTTCAGAAAAGCACGTCTTAAATTATTAGCTGTTTCATCATAAAAATCGGCTACGGTATTGGTTGAATCGATTTCTGGTATAAAATTGAATGCATACAATGGTTTTCCTCGATGTTCGAAATAGACCGCTTTAATTTCATGCAAACCTGCTGGTATGGTATCACTAATAAATTTTTCAGTATAAATCACCTTGAAATTATCTCCTGCTTGTAATTTAAAGAAATTAATAGTCCAAGCATAGATATTAGCCAAACGATCGGTCATATAAGGGCTTAAATTATTTTGCGCCATCGTTTCGGAAAGTGAGCTGGTAATAATACCTGAAGCTTCTTTTTCAATATAACTTACGGGTTTTTTAAAGTTTAATACAGAAAGGCTATCGCGCATATCAATAACCACATAATCCACTTTGTTTCTTTCGTAAATAAATACTTGTGTTTGATTTAATGAATCTTTTGAATTCAGTAAAACATAGGGCTTACCAACACCAAGTCTTCTTACATCGAAACTATCTTTATATACGGTGGCTACTTCAAATATTTTATTCTGACTTACACCGTTTTCATTTAAAATACCTCCAAAGGTATCTCCTGATTGCACCGTATCCCGAGTCACTTCAAAATCATTGAGTATAAACCCATATTCTTTAGTAATAACGGGAGCTGTTGCTATCAACGAATTAGAGAGGTCATCCAAATCATCTTTGGCATCCTCACAAGCTGTAAATGAAAACGCCAATAGGCTTAATACGAGAAATTTTTTCAATTTTTAGATTCTTTTTGCTAGACGTTTTTGCCCCAATCTTCCAATTCTTGAGCAGTCCAAACTTCCGGAAAGAATATT
>JAESTG010000196.1 GCA_016763715.1 Flavobacteriaceae bacterium | reverse complement strand
CCATAGGACAATCCCAGCAGTATCCAACATTAAATTCTCCATTGTCTCCTTGTGCGCCAGCAATAGCTGATACCCCTATACCATGTCCATTCGCTAAAGAAACATTGTTATTTAAGGTTGTTAATTTGCCGGCGAACTCTACATCCAAAGTATCCACTCGTGCATCTGAAATACCAATAAGAGCACTACCCGTCGTAAAACTCCATGCTCTGGGCAATCCAACATAATCCCATGCACTTAAATTGAGGTTCATCCCAGTATTAGATCCTGGTCCCTGTGGTCCTGTCTGTCCATAATCATTGGGATAATTAGTTGAAGGGCCTAGATTATTTGCATTCAGATATTGCTCCTCTTTTAGATTATAAGGTTTTCCGTAAGAATAGCCTGAAATCATTTCAGTTCCCTCTACCAATTGTAGATCGTCTACACCTAAGTATTCTCCAAATTCGAAAATTTGAGAGTTTTCGGAGGTAAATTCTGAAAGGCTCGAGTTAGAATTCGTTTCTACGTAAAATACTCGTTGTAACGAGGCTCTCCGAGAGGCTGAAAAAGCCTTTTCAAAAACATAAATTGTATTGTTTGCAAATAATTGAGAAAGATCGGAGTCCTTACCATTATATTGTAACGAAATACCATTGCTGGATAATTCGGGATCGAAATTTTGCGACACAGCACGCACATAATAGCTGTGATTTTGAGCACTTACTTGATATCCTACACCCATAACAAATAGGGTTAGAACCCAAAGCAGTTGCTTTGTATGTATAGCTCTCATAAGGTCTAGTTTTGCTTTAACGCCTTAATTTCTTTATTCAGTTGGATAACATACAATGTTAGTTCTTCAATTTTCTGAAGTAAGAGTTTATTCATTTCCCCTAGTTCGATTCCATTTTGAGCTACAGTTTCTGCGTTGGGAATATCTTTGAGATGACCATTTTCATTAATAAAGTTTTCAACTTCTTCAAGTTTTAGTAGGTCATAGTCCTTCTCGAATACAAAATCTGCCCAGTCTGTATAAACTTTAACGGTCTCTGCTCTCATTTTTCCATTCACAGAGAGTTTGTACACATCACTACCGTCGGTATAGGAATTTGTGCCAATAGAAACATATGAATTTTCTTTTAATAATTGCAAGAAAACATTCCCGCTACCATCTTCTTTCAAACTATAAAATGGACTTTGATTTTTGTCATAGTACACCTGCTCGCTAGATCCTCCTGTATTAGCATAAAATCTGAATCTGCTTTTGTAGTTTCGATCTTCAATACCCATGAAAGACTGAGCTTGTGGGTTTAAATTGGATTGAGGAAAATCTAATAGATTAAAAATGCTTCCTGATGATGACAATGATGTACCAGCTCTTAGCACATTGCACTTTATATTTCTATCTGTGATGTTCAAATAAGTAGCTCCATTGGGTTGGGATTCATCAAAATTCCCCTTTAATGCAAGTACGGTACCCGCCACTTGTATTTTTCGGTTGGAGTGGTAGTTCCTACACCTACATCTCCTGTTCGATAAATAGTTCCTGTACTATTACTGGCTCCATTCCATTGTGGCAGCCCTTGGCTTAGCTGTCCATACATTAAACTTGTACCCAATAAAAACGTGAAAATTAAAATTCTTCTTTTCATATCTATATAATTTAAATTAAACATTCAAACTTTGAGAAGGGAAAATAACTTGATATGCTTTTGTTAGTAAACAGCAATTGAAAAGTCTGCATAAATGCCGATTTTCTTTTATTAAAACTACATAAAATACTAGAGTAGAAACATATACTCTTGTCGGTATTTATAAATTATAAGTCGCCATACATGTATGGCGACTTTATATTTTAGGAATAAGATTCACCAGTAGGATTTTGTCTTAGGGTATAGATAGATTTACGAATAAATTTCGCCTCGATATTCCAATAATTAAAACGAAATGAGATCGGTTCACTCTCAGCGAAGTGGATTAATTATTTTCTAATTGCTTGATAAAATAAGAGGGATAAAGCCCATACTTCTTATAAAAAGCCTTAGAAAAGGATTCGGCCGTTTTAAAACCACTCTCCTCAGAAATTCCTCTTATAGAATACTTTCGAAGTTTTGTGTTTTCTCTTAATTCCTTGGCACTATAAATAACTCTAAGATTGTTTATATAAGACGCGAAACTCATTCCTTTTTTGGAGTTGATTACCTTAGAAAGATAATTGGGATTCGTTTTAAAAACTTTTGCTAACCCTTGCATGGTAACTTCCTGAGACAGAAATTGTTTCCCTTCTTCAAAATTATCTAGGTTATCCAAAATTCGTTTTACGATTTCACTAGAAATACCGTTAGTATTAGCCGCTGAACTAGAATTGGTTAATTTCTTCTTATTTCGCTGTATTCCCGAAATTAATCGGTCAAACCTTCTTCTATAAATACGTCGCTGCAACATATAGTATGCCAATCCAATAAGGCTAATTCCGAGGAAAGCCAACACCCAACTTAATTTATTGTGAATCACTTTATTCCTAGCTTCCAATTTATGGATCAGCTCCTCTCGTTCATTTAAAAGCATTGGAATCTCATAGTCCTTCGTCGTCTTGTCTTTTATATATCTATTCATTTCATCAACAAGGCTATCCACCACTATTAGCTCTGAAAGATATTTTAAATGTAATTTTAGGTTTTGTTCCCGCTTGTAATACTCGCTGAGTGTTTTATAAACCAAAATTAGTTCTGGATACAATACCTTTTCTTTTCTATAAGTAGCATCAATTTCTTCAAAAACAGCGATGCCTTTTTTTTGTGCTCCTTTCTTCAATAAAATACTTCCAATATAAAATGGATAGGTACTATAGTCTATAGAGTCTAACCTATTTTTAAAGCCCTTATTAAGGCTATCTTTAGCCCTTTGATAATCTCCTTTAAAGTACAATGCAGCACCAGTTCGTTGGACTAAATTGAAATACATGGCAGAATCATTTCGTCTAAGCGATTCTACAATTGCTTTCTCAAAATAGACAAGAGCCGAATCTGGCATCCGTAGTCTGGTATAACCTGTTCCAATAGAACTTAACGTATAACTATAAAAATTAGGCATTGACACTTCAAGTTCAGGATGCTCCCAGTACAATTTTAACTTAAGGAATTCGGTATTTAAAGCCTCCCAGTTATTTCCCCAGAGACTATTAATTTTGGAAATTCCTCCTAGACCGTAAATTTCGAATCTGATATTTCCTTTTCTCTTTGCATGCTGATATCCTAAAATTGCATTGTTAAGGCTCTCCTCATAATCACTGACATTGTATTGATAATATGATTTAAATAAATAGGGAGCGGCTGGATAATTTGGATGTAAACTATTTCTAGATAAATATATAGACGAATCTAAATACCTAAGGGCCTGGGTATATTCTGAAACATTAGAAAGGCGTTCATAAGCCCGAGCCATCTTTGTGCTATCGTCATCTATACGAGCTTTTTTTAGATAGGCCCGTGATATCTGAATTGCTGTGGTGGTATCTTTTTTATTAGAGTTAAAAAAACTGATTAAAGAATCATATGACTGATTCATTAAATAAGACTCCTGATAAACCTGAGCCTCAGCGATAAGACTAATGAACAATATGCCAAACCGAAAAGGAAAGGAAATTCGATGAATCATTTACTAAATAGAATTTGTCTTTGATAAATTCCTGTTTCTTAAATGTAAAAAAAAAAAACGCTATTCAGAGTTCAACAACGTAAATATTGTTATCACCTTGGTCTTCATACTTAAATAAGACTATCATACTTTTGTTATCTTTGGGCTCAAAATCCCCTAATATTGCTCTTCAATTCCTTTGATTTTGGATTATTTCTGGTCATCGTCTATTTGGCGTATTGGGCTATAGGTACTCATCGGCGAAAAACACAAAATATACTTCTTCTTGTATCGAGTTATATTTTTTACGGACTTTGGGATTGGCGATTTCTAGGACTGCTCTTGCTAAGCTCACTTATAGACTACATAGCTGGAAGGGCTATTTCGAATGCAGAGAAAAGAGGTACCCAAAAATTGTATTTGTGGGCAAGTATTCTATGGAATCTTGGAGTGCTATTTAGCTTTAAATATTTCAATTTCTTTATTGATAGCTTTGAAGGTCTCTTCGGAATTGAGGTAGGTCAAGGTTATACTTTCTGGAACGTAGCTATTCCTCTTGGACTCAGCTTCTATACGTTTCAAACCATGAGTTATAGAATTGATGTGTTTCAGAAGAAAATTAAACCAACCAAAAGCCTTCTAGACTTTTTATGCTTTGTTAGTTTCTTTCCACAACTAGTTGCTGGCCCGATTGAAAAGACCAAACATTTACTACCACAATTCGAAAAGAATAGAAAATTTAATCTAGAAAATGCAAAGAATGGTTTACGTCAGATTTTGTGGGGGATTTTCAAAAAAATAATAGTTGCTGAAAAGCTAGGGATTGCGGTTACAATGGCCTTTGACACCCCTGAAGCTTATAATAGCATCACTTTAGTTTTTGCTTCCTTCCTATTTTGCTTTCAAGTGTATTGCGACTTTTCTGGATATACCGATATCGCCATTGGTACAGCAAAGCTCTTTGGGTTCAAATTAAGTAAGAACTTTAACCTCCCATATTTTTCGAGAAGTGTCTCTGAATTCTGGCAGCGCTGGCATATTACACTCACACGTTGGTTCACGGACTATGTGTACATTCCAATCGTAAAAACTGGAAAAAAAATATCTCGAACAAAAAAAATATTTGCACTAGTACTCACCTTTACCCTAGTTGGGTTCTGGCATGGGTCTAATTGGACTTTTATCCTCTTTGGCTTACTTAACGCTGTAATACTTGGGATAGAACGGTTGCCCTTATTTAGAGAGGGGAAATCATTAAAACAAAAATTACAGACTGTTCCATGGATTCTAGCTTTTGTCTACGGGTTTATTATTTTTCACCGTGTCAGCATTGTTGTTTAGGGCGCAAGATTTAGAACAAGCTTTTTTTATTCTGAAACGAATAGGGAGCTTCACTATGGAAGGTGCTTTTACTACCTTAATAGGATATAAACTGTTCTATTTAGCATTTGTGATTTTGGCTGAAGTAATTACACGTCGCTTTGATTTTCCGTTAGAAAAATTAGAGTTAAAAGTTGCCAGACCTGTACGCTGGATCATTTACTATACACTCATACTATTCATTATAAGATACGCCGAACCTAAAGAGGTTTTTATTTATTTTCAATTTTAAATGCAACGTAAGTTTCTCACATATTGCCTGTTGTTTTTTATCCCTGTAGTAATAGGGTATTTTGCATTAGAATACTTTAGTGGACAACTTCCTTCCGCTCTTAGCGAGAATGAGAAGTATTTAAAAAATGAGCAGAACAGTATTCAAACACTTGTTTTAGGTTCGTCTCAAATGCAAGGTGCAATTAACCCAGAATGGCTAGACAGTCCTACTTTAAATCTTGCCTCTGGGGATCAACATCATGACACTGATTTTAAATTGTTAAAGGAAATGATTTCCCGACTTCCAAAATTGGAAACCGTAGTACTAGAAGTATCGTATAGCCATTTTGAACTACCTCACAATGGGAAGAACTTTTGGAAAAACTCGCTTTACCTTAAATACTACAATGTAAATTGTTTTGAGCGTAGTACTTACTTTAAAGATCGTTTGCTTTATTTGGCAAATCCAAATTTCTATTCAAAACAGCTCCATAGTCACTATGTAAAGCGTATTGATCGTACTAGTTTTAATGATTTCGGCTTCAATATGAATAATTACAAGGGAGCTTTCGAAGAGTTAAAATATGACGAACAGCGTATTGCGGACATGCGTAGTTTCAAAATAAACAGAAAACCCAATCTGCAAATTTTTGAGATAAACACTGCCCTATTTCATAAGATGCTTGAGTTTTTAGCTAAAAAAGAACTACAAGTGATCATCACAAAGGTTCCGATGTATAAAACCTATCACAACAAGAAGGTTCCTGCTATTTTAGAACGAAGAGATAGTGTTATTAGCACTATACTTATGCAATATCCCAATACGCATTTATTAGATTTAGAGAATGATACATTAAACTACAACGTAGAAGATTATTGGAATCAGAGTCATTTAAATCCAGATGGGGGGCTCAAATTTACAGCTCAACTTAATAGCTTATTAAACACTTTAGAATAACTCCCTAACTTTCTAGTTAGTCAAATTATAAATTTCAATAGATATTGAAATTTATATCGTTTGGGTACGACATATCCCCCAAGGAGGATAAAACTTAAAACTCTCCTGCTCAATTAATCTAAAAATAGTGATATGAAAAAAATTACCGCAATCTTAACCTTGCTTTTTATTACCCAATTTTCTATTTCTCAATGCCTCGAAGAAGTGGCCGATTTTGGGAATAACATGACTATCCCCATGTATAACATAACTGGATCCGTCGAGTTAACTTTAAACGGTGATGACACCATCACCTTAGATCTCGGCACCGATTTTATGACTGCCGCTGGGCCCGATATTATAGCTTTCTTGGTAAATTCAAATGGTCTTACTGACGCTCAATTGGCCAATACACAAATCTCTGCACTCGAGAACCTTCAATTTGGCTTGGTTGGCAGCAACACTATTAATCAGAACGGAGCAAAATCGTTTACCATAGATATTCCACCATCTAGTGATATTCAGGATTTTGACAAGGTCTTCTTCTACTGTCTACAGTTCAATCAATTTTGGGATTTTGGAAGCTATACTCCTTACTCACCTGCTACTTGTGACTTAATTTTAAGTATTGAAGAAATCAATTTTGCTGCGGCTACCGTTTGGCCTAACCCAGTTCAAGATCAGATATATTTAGCTGCATCTGGACTAAATGCTTTGTCAGTAAAAATTTATGATTTATTAGGAAACATAGTTACCAATTATGGCAAAGTTACTCACAAGGAAGTTCTAGATGTTTCAGCATTGAATTCGGGTTTATACCTTATCGAACTTACTACGGAAGAAGGTAATAGTAAAATAGAGCGTTTAGTAGTAAATTAAAAAGCACTTCTTCATTTTACAAACTCAAAGCCACTTTTAAAAGTGGCTTTTTTTATTTCTTTTCAACTTTTCAAAATAAATCTTAGATTCTTTGACTACCCTTGGCGCAAGCATTATGGTTGCAATCATCGTTGGAATTGCCATAAATGCAAAGAAGGAATCAATTAATCCTAACATCATTTCGAGCGATGTGGTTGCACCCAAAATGATACTACCAATATAAAAGTAATTGTAGATACCTTTATTCTTAGCTCCAAATAAGAATGACATACATTTTGTTCCGTAGTAGGAATAAGAAAACAACGAAGATATACTGAATACAGCTATACAAAGCATCAAGCCATATTTTCCATATTCTGGTAAAGCAGTTTCAAAAGCTGTTGCTGTAAGTGTTACTCCATTAGAACCACTACTCTCCCATACTCCTGTCACTAATATGGCTAAAGCTGTCAACGTACAAACAATCAATGTATCAATAGCTGGCCCTAACATAGCCACTAGCCCTTCACGAACAGGCTCACTTGTCTTAGCCGCCCCATGCGCCATAGGAGCCGTGCCAATACCAGCCTCGTTCGAAAATGCACCTCGCTTAATCCCTAATAATATGAGGGCGCCAATAGCACCACCCAAAAAGGCGTCACCTTCATAAAACGATGCTGAAAATGCATCCGTAAAAATCAGTTTAAAATAATAAGGCACATCTTCGATATATACTCCTAGGATTAAAATGACCATAATAAAGTATAAACCCACCATAGATGGAACCAACTTTTCTGAAGTCTTGCTAATGCGTGAGAGTCCGCCAAGAATCACAATGGCAGTAATAACCGCTAATACTATTCCAATAGTCAAATCGCTTGTAAATCCATTGTATATACCAGCTGGTTTAAGCACTATATCGTTAATGGCCTGCGTTAACTGATTTACGTTAAAAACAGGTAAAGCACCAATAAGTCCTGAAATACTAAAAAACACCGCCAATGGTTTCCATCGTTTGCCTAGCCCTTCCATGATAAAATACATAGGTCCTCCTTGCGCATTACCCTCACTATCTTTTCCTCGGAATAAAATAGCGAGCGTCGCTGTAAAATATTTGGTCGACATACCAATAACAGCACTTACCCACATCCAAAATACGGCACCTGGACCACCCAAAGTAATAGCAACAGCCACACCTGCGATATTTCCCATTCCAACCGTGGCAGACAAAGCCGTAGTTAATGCTTGAAAATGACTTAATTCTCCCTCATCGGTATCATCATCATATTTTCCACGAAGAACTGCGATTGCATGAAATAAATATCGAAAGGGTAAAAACCGAATCCGAATAAGAAGATATAGACCCCCACCCATTAATAAAATCAATAAAGGCAACCCCCAAGCAAGGCTCGATAATTTGGAAATAAGGTTTTCTAGTG
>JAESTG010000195.1 GCA_016763715.1 Flavobacteriaceae bacterium | reverse complement strand
AACCAATTTTTTTGAATTACTAAAAACTTAATGTTCCACGTGGAACATCTATTGCTAAATTAACAAAATATGTTTCCGAATAAATACGATGTTATTGTTGTTGGTGCAGGTCACGCAGGCTCAGAAGCTGCTGCTGCTGCTGCCAATTTAGGTTCTAAAACCTTATTGATTACAATGAGCCTTCAAAACATTGCACAAATGTCTTGCAACCCTGCTATGGGTGGAATTGCAAAAGGACAAATAGTCCGTGAAATTGATGCTTTAGGAGGATATAGCGGTATTGTTTCTGATAAAACAGCGATACAGTTTAAGATGCTTAATAAATCTAAAGGTCCTGCTATGTGGAGCCCAAGGGTTCAAAGTGATAGAATGCGTTTCGCTGAAACCTGGCGACTAATGCTTGAGAGCACTAAAAATTTAGACTTTTATCAGGAGATGGTTTCTGGTGTCGTATCTGAAAAGGGTAAAATTATTGGTGTTAGGACGTCTCTTGGTTTATTAATTAGAGGTCGGTCTGTGATTCTTACAAATGGCACTTTTTTAAATGGACTTATTCACATAGGGGAGAAACAATTAGGTGGGGGTAGAGCGGGTGAAAAAGCTTCTACTGGAATTACAGAAGATCTTATTAATTTGGGCTTTATATCTGGTAGGATGAAGACAGGTACACCGCCTAGAGTGGATGGTAGGTCGTTAGATTTTTCAAAAATGCTCGTGCAATCAGGTGATGTAAACCCTCAAAAATTTTCTTATTCAGATTTAACGCAACCATTAAAAAGGCAGCGAGATTGTCATATGAGTTACACTAGTGTCGAAGTGCATGAATTACTCAGGGAAGGGTTTGATCGGTCTCCAATGTTTAATGGCGCTATAAAAAGTATTGGTCCGCGCTATTGCCCTTCCATTGAAGATAAAATAAACAGGTTTGCAGATAAAGATCGTCATCAACTTTTTGTGGAACCTGAAGGGTGGAATACTGTCGAGTATTATATCAATGGGTTTTCTACGTCCTTGCCTGAGGAAGTTCAGTTTAAAGCGTTGCGTGCTTGTGCGGGTTTTGAGAATGTTAAGTTTTTTAGGCCTGGCTATGCAATAGAGTATGACTATTTTCCACCAACACAACTAAAGCACACCCTGGAAACTAAACTTGTTTCAGGTTTATTTTTCGCTGGACAAATAAATGGGACTACTGGATATGAAGAAGCTGCTTCTCAAGGATTGATGGCAGGGATTAATGCACATCTTAAGGTCAATGAAAAGGATCCTTTTATTTTGAATCGAGACGAGGCTTACATTGGTGTGTTGATCGACGATTTAATTACTAAGGGTACAGAAGAGCCCTATCGAATGTTTACGTCTCGAGCAGAATATCGAACGCTATTAAGGCAAGATAATGCGGATTTTCGTTTAACACCACGTTCGTTTGAAATTGGTTTAGCAAACAAAGAGCGTCTAAGAAAGATGGAAAAAAAGCAAAATGAAAGTGAAGGTTTTGTTAGTTTTTTTAAAAGGACAAGCGTTACACCGGATGAAATAAATCCGATTTTGGAATCTAAAAACTCTGCAGCAATTAGACAAAGTGATAAAATGCTTAAGATGTTTTCTCGTCCTAATATTACCATGGATGATATGCGAAACATTGAAAGTGTTGAGCAGTATGTTCAGGAAAATAATTTAGAACAAGAAGTGCTTGAACAAACAGAGATTCAGATAAAATATTCGGGGTATATAAAAAAAGAAAAGGCAAATGCCGATAAGCTTAATCGCTTGGAGAGGGTGAAAATCCCGGCTAATTTTGACTACACTCAACTGAAGTCTTTATCTTATGAGGCTAGGGAAAAGCTTACTATGATTCAGCCGGTTACTATTTCACAGGCTTCACGTATAAGTGGAGTGACCCCTAATGATATCTCAGTTTTGTTGGTTTATATGGGCCGATAAGGGAATGTGGCTTTACCTTAATATATAATAAAATTAAAATGTTCCACGTGGAACAAAATGAATAAGTGGGATTGAACAAACAACACGAAGGCTTAATAATTAAGGATTTTCTTGTATCGAGAGAAGAATTTTCGTTGGAAGAAAATACAAGACACGGCTATCTTCAAACTCTACCGCAGCCCAAACAGTCGGAACTTTCTAAGTATTATGAAAGTGATGATTATATCTCCCATACCGATTCTAAAAAAGGACTGTTAGCTTTTTTGTATCAACAGGTTAAAGGGTATTCTTTGAATAAGAAAGTTAGCACTATAAAGAAGCTGAACTCGGGTTCTGGCAACTTATTGGATATTGGTGCTGGTACGGGTGATTTTTTAAAGGAGGCCAAGGATAAAGGTTGGAATGTTTCTGGAGTTGAACCCAATGAAAAGGCTAGGGGTATTGCTGCTAAAAAAAACATCCAATTATACGATTCTATGGATCAGGTTTTAGGTCAAAAATTTGATGTGGTCACGCTTTGGCATGTGTTGGAACATTTACCCAACCTAGAAGCATCCATTCATAAAATTGAATCTTTGGTTAATAGTGGAGGCACTTTAATAATTGCCGTTCCAAATTTCAATTCGCACGATGCAGTTCACTACAAAGAATTTTGGGCAGCTTATGATGTGCCAAGACATCTTTGGCATTTTTCTCAATCTTCCATTCGCTCATTGTTTTCTTCGGAATTTAAGTTGGTAAAAACTAAACCAATGATTTTTGATGCTTTTTATGTGAGCCTCCTTTCGGAAAAGCACAAAACAGGAAATGCCTTTTCCCTTAGAGCATTTTGGATTGGATTCAGGTCTAATTTAGCAGCAATGAAATCTACAGAGTATTCTTCACTTATATATTGCTTTAAAAAGACAGAATAGCTGTTTTTATGTGGTGTGGTTTGCTGATTTGGTCTTAGTGCCAATTAGTGCGGCAGAATATTTAAACCGTGCTTAAATAGGCTTATTTAGAACCTGCTTTAATAAATAACACTTATTGTTTTTAAATTCGAAATAAAATAAAACTATACCAACTCTTTTTTGTGAATGAGTCTAGTAAGTTGGATGGACAAGTCGGTGAAAATTATTTTCGAATTCCCATTTCGTTCAATATGATAAGACGCATCTTCCAATGCCGTTGTAATTTCGTAGATGTTGTTTTGATGAACAAAAGGAGCAAATTTCTCAATGGAAAACTTTGGATCATTCGTTTCAAAATATAAAAGGGAATCGGCGGTGTAATTTTTTAATAGTGCTTGTCTAAATAATTCCATACAATATGACAAGAAATTCTTT
>JAESTG010000194.1 GCA_016763715.1 Flavobacteriaceae bacterium | reverse complement strand
TTGGCAGCAATGAAAGCTAACAATTTGGAAATTTTAAAATTCCTTTTGGAACAAGGTGCAGATAAAACCATTAAAACGGAATTTGATGAAACTGTATTTCAACTAGCCAGTGAAAATGAAGTGTTACAAAAACTGAATGTCAAATTAAATTTTCTTCAATAAAATGCTACCAATTTTTAAAATAACTCCAATAATTATAGTTGTCTCTTTTATACTCTTAGCTTTTGCTAAACCTACGGAAACGACTACTGTAAAGTGTATGATACAAATGACCAATTATTCTGGTGAGGGAGCTTATGTGGTCATTTCCCTACTTAGTCCTAATGGTGAATACCAAGAAACATTATATGTGCAAGGGAAAGATGAAGAATGGTATAGCGATGTAACCGATTGGTGGAAATTTTATGGAAAATATCGTTCAGACGTAGATGCTATTTCTGGAGCAACTATTAATGGTGGTGAGCGCACAGTAAGTATTATAAAGATTTCAAATGATAAAATTGATGCTGGATATAGTATTCGGTTTGAAACTGCGGTTGAAGACCAAGAGTATTATAATGATGATGTTCAGTTCGCACTTACTTCAGAAAGTTTGAAAAGCAAGGTAGAGGGAAAAGGATTCATTCGATATGTTCGTATGATGCCACAATAAGTTTGAATGATCTATGACGATTTCCATTTGGCGGTATTGCCACTTATTACTTGCAGTTTTTTCAGCACTTTTTCTGGTTGTTGCATCATTAACAGGTTTGGTATTAGCATTTGAACCTATTTCCGATTCGCTACAACCGTATGCTATTGATGGTGTTGAAAAAGTTTCTGTCGCAGAGATTGTCCCTGTTCTGCAAAGTGAATATGATGAAGTGCTAGAGTTTGAAGTTACCGCTTCAGATTTTATTGTGGCATCTGTTATAACCAAAGAGGGAATTAGTGAAATTATTTACATTCATCCAAAAACTGCAAAAAAAATAGGGAATGTTGAAGAAAGGGCTCCCGTTTTTAACTGGACAACGAATCTTCATAGATCTTTATTCCTAAAGAGTATTGGGCGTTTTTTTATTGGGTTGGCATCTTTGTTATTATGCTTAATTGCCGTAACAGGATTATTACTTCTTGTCAAAAGACAGGGAGGAGTTTTAAAACTATATTCCAAGGTTCAGGAAACAGGTTTTATGCGGCGTTATCATGTCCTTTTGGGAAGATGGTTTTTAGTACCTGTCATTATTATTGCCGCCACAGGAGTATATCTTTCTGCGGAAAAATTTTCGCTATTACCTGATAGCTCTTTTAATCATGACTGGAATGCTATCCCCTCAGATGTATTTACTAAGCAACTACCTATAAAAGAATTCCCTCTTTTTCAAAACCTCACTTTGAATGAGGTTCGTAAGTTTACATTTCCTTTTTCTAAAGATTCTGAAGATTATTATCAATTGTCTTTGAGAGATAAAGAAGTTTTGGTACATCAATATACTGGTGAAGTGATGAGTGAAGTGCCGTACCCTTTTGTGCAGCTCGCTTCTCGATGGAGTTTGCATTTGCATACAGGGCAGGGAAGTGTGATTTGGTCATTAGTGTTGCTTGTAGCAAGCATCAGCATTCTATTCTTCATTTATTCAGGTTTTTTTATGACGTTTAAGCGCATGAAAAAAACAAAATCCTCATTGGTGACATTTGATAAAGATGAATGTGAATATATTATCCTAGTAGGATCTGAAACAGGTAATACTTATGCTTTTGCCAAGGCGTTCTATCAAGCACTCATTGATGCAGGGAAAAAAGTAAACCTTTCTTCTCTAAATAAATATGCAACTTATCAAAAAGCAAAATATCTTGTTGTTTTTACATCAACCTATGGAGATGGAGATGCACCAAGTAATGCTCGCAATTTTAATGCGATGTTAACCAATTTTGATCCAGTAAATGAAATGCAGTTCTCTGTCGTTGGTTTTGGGTCATTAGCCTACCCTCATTATTGTCGTTTTGCTATTGCGATAGATGCTTTATTGCACAGACGAACTAGTTTTACACCAGTTTTACCACTAGTGAAGGTTGATGAGCAATCACACACTACTTTTAAAAATTGGGTGAATCAATGGAGTGAGCAGTTGGGGCTTTCGTTAAAACTTACATTACCAGAATCCCAAAATAAAAACGAAAAGAAGCAACTTTTTAAAGTAATAGAACGGACAAATTTGAATTCAGATTATACTTTTTTACTAAGATTACGACCTAAGAAAGGGTTCAAGTTTCAATCGGGAGACTAGATTGGAATTGTTCCAAAAAATGAAAGTCAGGTAAGACAATACTCAATCGCTAAAATTAAAGGAGATGTGCTGTTGAGTATTAAAAAGCATGACAACGGTATTTGTTCTTCATATTTAAACAGTCTAAAAGTAGGAGAAGAAGTGCAGGGAGTTATTCAAAAGAATAAAGATTTTCATTTTCCTCGTGCTGTACCCTCGGTAATCCTTATTTCAAATGGAACTGGTATTGCTCCATTTTTAGGTATGATATCGGAAAATAAAACCAATATTCCCGTGCATTTATTTTGGGGAGGTCGCACTCAAGAATCTTTTAAATTATATGAAAAAAATATTGAGCACGCCTTTTCGAGAAAGCAGATACAAGAATTTAAAATTGCGTACTCACAAGAAACTACAAAGCATTATGTGCAAGATTTATTGGTAAAAAAAGAAGTGCTTATAGCTCAAGTTTTGGATCAAGGAGGTATAATTATGATTTGTGGTTCACTAGCAATGCAACATAGCGTCTTAGACACTTTGGAAGCTATTACAAGAGACCAATTACAACTCCCTATAAGTGAATTTGAAAACAACAAACAGCTAGCAATGGATTGTTATTAAAAAATAAAACAATGTGTCATCAAATAAAAACTTTAGCTAAAAACTGTAACGGTCAACTTTCTTTTTGTGAAAATTGTAGAGTTTATCATTTAACCTTTAATAATCTCTTTATTGAGTTTACCCCACGAGAGATGAGGTCATTTCAGGAATTTGTCAAAGAAATTGATGTAGAATATTGGGAAACAAAATACGATGGGATGGTGATGAAACGTAAAATTCCAATTCAAACTATACAGAAAAACCTATCTATGGTATTTAACAGGCAGGAATTGGAGTCTTTAACAAATTTGATTATGCAGGCCACTAAGAAACCGTTTAACAATCTTTCAGTACTGGATATTGATTATATTTTCTTTTTGAATTAATGAAGTAAAACCAAGCTAGAAAAATAGTTGTACCGAAAAATTAGGGGTAAATCCTAGGGAGAGCTCCTCTATTCTTTTTACTGAAACTTCTGATTCGTCTTCTTCCAATATATATCGAACGTTTAGGGTGCTCGTTTTGTCCAAAACATTGAGTAACGAGAAGTTAAATTGAATGCCAAGTTTTTCAGAAATATCCCATAAATACTCAGCAGAAAAATCCAATCGGAAATAGTCTGGTAAGCGCTGTTCATTTGGAGGGTTGAATTGTAAGACAGGGATAGTGTTTACTACTACAAATTCCTCACCTTCACAGGGGTGGTGAGAGGTTTTCCTGTATGCCAATTAAGTCCTGTCGCAAATTTAAAAGAACGGTAATTATAGGAAGCCGCCACCTTGGCTGAATGACGAACATCAATATTATTTGGAAACTTACTAGGGGTTAAGGACTCGAAGTCATAATCGTTTTCGTTATAGGAATATGTTATCCACCCGCTAAAATCTTTTATTTTTTTATTCAGAATAAATTCAATACCCTTTACATGATAATCACCAATGGTATTCATAAACCTGAACTGATTTTGAAAGCCTTGACTTCTAGTAGTAACTCCTTCCACACGTTTATAAAATCCTTCCAGATTTACAAACCAGTTCCACCTATTGTATACAAAACCAACAGATGCTTGTTTACTTTTTTTGATAGGAATATCTTCATTATTAGCCAATACCCATCGTCTTTTTTCGATACCTAGAAAATCACTTTCAAAATCGATACGTTGGGACGCGGTCTGACTCTTAAACTCTCCTGAAAGTTCTATAGCAAATCCACGGCTCAATTTTTGTAAAATATGAACTCTGGGTTCTACGACTACTTCTTCAAATTTATCGTAATAATTGCCTCGTATACCTGCCGTGATATTGGATTTTTTATTGTTGGATTCGAAGGTCAAACTTCCATGTATAATGTGAGATACTAAAACATTTTTTTCAGAATTTCGGAATCTTGGGAGGTTCACATCTTGAGTGTTGGAAATTCCTATTTCAGTGAAGTGATAGCCTGAGTTCAGTTTGAAATTAGAGTTCAATATCAGTTGGGTATTCAATTTAGCGCCTAATTCAAGTACTTCGTTTTCTTGCATCAAAACTTGGGTCGTGAAGATGTTCGTGTTTAGAGCTTCTAATAAATAATAAGAGCTGAAAATGCTAGCATATGTTGAAAATTTTGGAGACCATTGTCGTTCCCATGAAGCCCCTCCAGCAATGCTACGTTGATCTAAGGTACTTGTTTTAGATTGTGATGAATCTACTAAGGTTTCGGTGAAATCTAGGTCGTTATTCATAGTTAGAAAATTAATCTGGACCTTATCTTTTTCCGAAACATCCCATAACAATTTTAGTCCCGCATCATAAAACAGAAAACTCTCCTCTGCATCTACAGAAACTGTTTCTTGACTGTTTGAAACATTGGATACTTCACTATCCTGAAAAATTCGTTTCGCGTAATTATTGTATACTGGGGTTTTAAAATAATCGTTGCTAGAACCTCTGCCAGACACTTGTAATCCTACTTTTTCTGAAATGGGCAATTCCAAGAATGCGTTGGCATGAATTAAATTAATCCCAGCACCTCCTTTCAAATGATCCACAATACTGTCACTGGATCGAATATCGATAACGCCTGAAACACTTTCTCCGTAATGTGCGGGAGTTCCATTTTTGTAAATAGTAACATCTTGGGTAAGATAAGGGTTGAATGCTGAAATCAATCCAAAGAAATGACCTGTTTGGAACATACGGTTGCCCTCCCAAACAATGAGGTTTTCATCGTTGCTTCCCCCCCTAGTATTGATGGTAGAGATGGTCTCATTAATACTTTCTACTCCTGGAATTACTTGGGCCATTTGTAGAACATCATTCTCAGTTTGACCTGGCAACAGTCCAAAATTATTAGTTTTAATGGCAGTTGAGCCATTGAGATTTCTGTAAATACCTTGTACTAGTAAATCTTGAATAAGGACCTCATTTAATTCTGATAAAGATGCTCTGAGTATAAAGTTCCAGCAGTCTGGGTTAATTTTTTCCATGGATGTGGATATTGAGTGATATCCCAAATAATGTATAGTTAATTCATACTCCATATATTCAATGGGGATAAAAAACACACCATATTCATCAGTTACGGTTCCAAAAGTATTTTGTCCAACTACCACATTGGCACCCTGCAAGGGCAAACCTGAAATATCATCCAAGACAATTCCGCAATAACCAGAATTTGATTTTACTTCTCTTGAAACCGAAATGTACCTGTCATCAATTTTAGAAAAACGAAAGGGAGTGTTGTTGTTTAAGTATGTTAGGGCTTCTTTTAATGTAATATTATTGGATGGTGGCTCAATGTTTATTTGACTTATCTCTGAAGCAACATAGGAAAAACTAATGGAGTGTTTAGTTTCAAGATCTTTTAAGATATTGGTAAGGGGTTGTGGTTCTATATTTTGACCACATACTGAGTGGTTGAAAAATAGAAAGAGCAGTACTATAAAAAAGAAACAAGACTAGTTGTTTTTCTTTGCATGCAGCGTTACTTCGTCACCCTTTATGGTAAAATTCATCTGCAATGGATCACAAATAGACCGCAATGCCACGTTGAGGTCGTTGTGAGTGAAACTACCAGTAAACTTTTTGTTTACCATATTTTGGGAGGTTAGTTTAATTGGATATTGTCGTTTTAGTTCTTCAAGTACTAAAGATAAGGATACATTTTCAAAAGCACTTTCGTTTGAAATCCAATTAGGGGAGATAGCTGCAATGCTACTTGTATGGATGCTGTTAATGTCTGTAATTTCCACTCGAGTACCAGATGGAATCTGCAATGTGGTGTCATTATAAGTAACACTCACCAAACCTTCATAACATTTAATATCGAATCTATTACCTCTGCTAAAAACATTAAACTGTGTCCCCAATACTTCCACCACACCTTGCGGTGTTTCAACGCTAAATTTCTCTCCTTTTTTCACTTTAAAAAAGGCTTCTCCTTTTAGTGAAAGTGTTCTCGATTCATTCCATTTTTCTTCATTAAATGAAATTTCAGATTGCGCGTTGAGCGTTACTTGAGAGTCATCTGGAAGTAGGAAATTTTCTTTTTCAGCAATCTCAGTAGTAAAAGTTGTATTGTTATCCTGTACCAATAAATATCCTGCTATTAGAATAATAAGGGCAGCTGCGATTTTCATAAATAAATAGCGAGGGCGAAGTGACTTTTCCTCTTGAGGACGATTCAATTTTGAATTTAATGCACTGTAACTATGCTCTTTGTCAAATGAAGGTGTGTCAAAACCTTCAGCAGCAGTCGCAATTTTTAGATATGACATAAATTCAGCATCAGCCTCTAAGGTTTTTATTTCCTCAGGGCTAGCTGTGCCATTTAAATAGCGATGCAGCAATTGTTCTTTTTTCATACTCATTATTGAAACAGTTAACTCTTCATTTACCCTACTCCATAATATTATAATTCTTCTATTTCCTTTCGCAAGGATGCCAATGCTTGGCTCATTCGTTTCTCTACAGCCTTCACAGAAATACTTAATATTTCGGCTATTTCAGCGTATTTTTTACCTTCAATTCTGTTTAACAAAAATGCTGTCCGCTGCGCCTCGGTTAAATTACTAATCGCTTGTTGTAATCGTTTGTGATATTGCTTTTCTTCAAGTAAATACTCTGGAGATTGGGTGTTAATCCTATGCGGTTGTAATTTTGCATGTTGTAAAACCACCTTTTGGTGAGCGACTTCGTTCAGGAACATATTGTTGGAAACGGTATATAAAAAGGATTTTGCTTTTTCCTGAGAAACTTTAGCGCAGTTTTGCCAAAGCTTTATAAAGGCCTCGTGTGTTAAATCTTCTGCACGTGCCGAATCCCCGCATTTGAAATAAATAAAATTTCTAATTGCTGTGCCAAGATCACCGTAAAGTCGTGAGAAAATGATTTCTTCACAGACATTGTTCGTTGTTTTCATTCTGACTTTTCGGTTATTTCATAGTTTAGGCAATTGAAGACCAATATTTTGTTGTCAAATTAATGTTACTTTTGACTCTCATTTCTTACATTGTAAAATACAATTTATTTTGAATTCTTATAATAATAGTAAATAAATAGTAGGGTAAAATAGAAATAAGCTGTTTTATTATATAATAGGTAGTTAGTAAAGGTTCATGAAAGCGATACGTAGAGTCTCCATTTTTTTTATTACACTTTTGACATCGCTCAATATGTCATGTCAAAAAGAAGCAGAAGAGTTTATAGATGAAACCAAAGAAGAAGAAACAATCACCTTAAATTCTGTTCTTACAGGAAAGTTATTAAGTGCTTCCCAAAACAATGGCTATAAGGATAATATTATTGATGGAAGTAATTGTATTTCGGTGGAGATACCAGTCACTATTGTTGCCAATAAGCAAGAGGTTGTTATACAAACAGAGGATGATTATGCCCTAGTGCAAGCAATCTTTGATGAATATAGCAATGATATTGATTCTATAGAATTTGAATTTCCAATTACTGTTGTATTTGAACAGTATAACACCATTCAGGTAAACAATAAAACTGTTTTTAATAGTATTATTGATGCTTGTCAAAATACAATCGTAGACACCTATACTTGTGTAGATTTTATCTACCCAATTTCATGTTTCACTTTTAATGAAACCAGTGAACAAACCGGCTTTATTACACTTAATAATAACCCTGATTGGTTTGCATACCTCAATTATTTACAAGATGATATTTTTATTGCAATTGATTACCCAATGGGTGTTGTTGTAGACAATCAAGTGACTGTTGTTAATGACAATAGTGCTTTGTTTGAGATTATGTATCAAACCAATTGTGATGCTGAAATTGGCCTTATTAATCTTGTTGATTTTGAAAACAAACTCACTACTGCTATCTGGTATGTGAATCTATATAATGAAGATGGTTCTAATCAGACCTGTGCCTACGTGGCTTATGAGTTTTTGTTTCGTGAAGATGGAACTGTCCAAGCTGCAGGTGATTTTGACGTTAGAAATGGTGTTTGGGAATTATTAACTGAAGGTGACAATTTGTATCTAGATTTGGAATTCGAGTCTAATGGGAGTAACGACCCCTTTGAAGCCCTGATGACCAGATGGAATGTGCTTGAAAGCACGGTGCAAAATATTAAATTGAAAGATAACAATAATGGTAATGGCACTTTCGATTACCTATACTTCGGTCGTACCGCCACTATTTCCTGCGGAAGCGGTAATGGGCAGATACTGAAGTCAAATTTAATAGATGGGGTTTGGTCTGTAGAAAGTTATTCCAATAATGGAAACAATGAAACAGGTAATTTTAAAATTTACGAACTTAATTTTGAAATTGGTGGTGCTGTAGTTGCTACTGGAGGTATATATAATTACTATGGTAGCTGGGATGTTATTGGATCCGATGAATTGGAAATTGCACTAGATTTTGGAATACAATTCCCTTTCAGCGAATTCAATGCTAATTGGGACGTATTGGCTTTTGATGCTAATCGAGTTGAACTTCATAATAAAATTGGCGGAACAAATACGCTTATTTTGGAAAAATTATAAATCTTTTAAACGGCATATTATTATTCATTAAGGATAAATATACAATCTTAGACTAGCGAAAACCCAAGTTTTTGTAATTACTTGTTGTATAATTTTTTACCTGCTTCCTCATATTTATCTCCTGAAGTCCAAAAAGGAGTTACTGGGTCATTGGCAATTTTTCTATCTGCTAATACATATGCACGAAAGAATTTTTCCAGATAGCCATAATCCAGACTATCTGCGTGATCACCGGGTTGGTGATAATATTTTGTTACATCCCCGTTGAAGGCTGTAAAAACTAATGAAAATGTTGGAGATGGAATTCCTTTTGCCGCAAAATTCACGTTGTCACTTCGGTCGAAAAGACCTTGCTCAGGCGCTGGGTCGTCAATCGCTGTAAGTCCAAATTCAGATACGGCATCTTTAATATTTTTGGCGGCAGTTGTGCGGGAAAGCCCAATAATAGTAGCTAAGGAAGTGTCATTGTAACCAGCATTGTCACTATTAAAGCAATACACCATTTGGTTTAATGGTAGAATAGGGTTTTCAACATAATAACTACTTCCAAGCAGACCTTTTTCTTCTCCAGTAAACAAAATAAACAATGCTGAACGCTTGGTTGGATATTTAGCCAAACTTTGAGCCATGCTTAAAACGGTGGTTGTTCCAACGGCGTTGTCTCGAGCGCCATTGTAAATAACGTCACCTGTTTCATCGGGTGTGCCTATCCCAACATGATCATAATGGGCAGAATAAATAATGTATTCATTTTTGAGTTTAGGGTCAGTGCCTTTTACAATGCCCACTACGTTTTGTGATTTTATTTCATGTTTGTTCTCGTTATCCATGCTCCACTTTACCGTGTGTTCTCCAGTTTCCAAATCTAGAGCCATAGTTCCATATTCATCCTGAACCCATAAATAAGGTAGTTGATTCTTATCTTTCACATATTCCTCTTTATTTTTTGCTATTTCCAAGCGAGATGCATTAAAATTGTGGTCTATAAAACCCCAGGTATCAACATCTGTTTTTATCAGTTCGATGATTCCAATTGCTCCAGCTGCTTTTGCTAAATCAGATTTTTGACCTCTTAGTCTAAAGGCTCCCCGAGCATCGCTAGCATCTTGTCCCCCACCTTTCACCACCACAATCTTTTTATTCAGGTTTTGACCTTTATAATCATCTTTCAGTCCGTAGCCTAAGTAAACAAGATCGCCAGTGAATTTCATTAGTTTAGACTTTAAAGCAACTTTTTGTTTTAATTCTTTCCCATCAATGGAGACTGTAATTCTTTTTGGAGGATCTATTTTTAAAAGTGTTACTTCTTGATAGTAAGTACCTGTTTTAGGGTCAGGTTTTACTCCATAACTTCGCAGAGTGTTTGCTAGGTAGGAGGCGGCTATTTTATTTTCAGGTGTTCCCGTTTCTCTCCCTTTCAATAGATCATCTGCCAAGAAATAGATGTGGCCTTGAATGCTATTTTTATTAACTGTTTCTAACACTATTTCCTTTTCGGATTGTCCAAAAGAGCAAGTGATATAAAGGAATGCGATGAGCAACGTGAATTTGATTTTCATGATGAATATTTTATTTAGAATCGGTTAAAGATAGCCAAATAATTATAACTTTTTTTGTTTAAAAGTAGTTCTGAAAGAATGGTAGGCGGTGCAGCCAAGGGTAAATTCATCTATTTTTTTCTGAATAAATTTTCACCGAAAAACCTGTATAACAATGTCTAATCTTATTTTTCAATTTCATCATGGATTATAAAGTCAATGATTTTAGGCGTTGGTCATCGCAAAATGGTTTTGCAAGGATCATTGGTTTAGCTTGGTTCAATTCAGAAGGAAAATCCACCTAGAAAATTAGCCTTACCTTTGTTCCTCATTAAGGAATGACCCCTTGCCTACTACGTTGAGTATCTTTTCATATAATTTTATTAAAGATTAGCTGAATAGGATATTCATTTATGTTATATGTTGTCGGCCAGAGATGGCTCATTCCTCAAACCATTTTTATGTCATTTAAATCATTAGGGCTATCCGATGCCTTGCTGAAAGCCATTAGCAAAAAAGGATATACTACCCCATCCCCAATTCAAGAAAAAGCAATTCCTATAATTTTAGAGGGTAAAGATGTATTGGCTTCTGCTCAGACAGGAACTGGTAAAACGGCTGGATTTACGTTGCCTATATTGCAAATATTAAGTAGCCGTCCTCCTTTAAGAAAAAGACCAGTGCGATCCTTAATTCTTACACCTACTCGTGAATTGGCTGCTCAAGTTTTGGAAGATGTTAAATCGTACAGTGAATTTGTAGATTTACGTGCTACTGTAGTTTTTGGCGGTGTGAATGCGAATCCACAAATACGAACGTTACGTCAAGGAGTAGATATTTTGGTAGCGACACCAGGTCGTTTATTGGATTTACATAATCAAGGAGTGTTTTCGTTAGCCAGTGTGGAGGTACTAGTTTTGGATGAAGCAGATAGAATGCTAGACATGGGTTTTTTACGCGACATCAAAAAAATACTTGCGCTGTTACCTAAACGACGACAAAACCTATTGTTTTCAGCTACTTTTTCAAAAGAGATAAAGCAATTAGCAGGTTCCTTTTTACATCACCCACAGTTGGTGGAAGCGACTCCTGAAAATACTACCGCTGAAAAAGTAGTTCAGAGAGTGTATCGAACCAATAAATCGAAAAAAACAGAGCTAATTATTAAACTTATAAAGGATGGTAATTGGGATCAAGTGCTTGTTTTTACACGCACCAAACACGGAGCCAATCGATTGGCTCAAAAGATGGATAAAGCTGGAATTTCGTCTGCTGCCATCCATGGAAATAAAAGTCAGGGCGCTCGAACCAAGGCACTAGCTGGATTTAAAGCCAGGAAAGTAAGAGTATTGGTTGCCACCGATATTGCTGCTCGTGGCTTGGATATTCCGTTATTACCACATGTGATTAATTTTGAACTCCCCAATATTCCTGAAGACTATGTGCATCGCATTGGTA
>JAESTG010000193.1 GCA_016763715.1 Flavobacteriaceae bacterium | reverse complement strand
TGATGGATCGTAAAAAGAATAAGCTGAAAAAAGAGCATCAAATCCGTAAAGAAAAGTTGAAAGCCATTATTCAGAATGCAAAAAATGAAGATCCCACTTAGAAAGTCCCTTAGACAATGTATACTATTATTGATGTAGAAACCACTGGACAAACCAACCGAATTACTGAAATTTCAATTTTCAAATACAATGGAACAACGGTAATTGACGAGTTCACATCCTTAGTGAATCCTGAAGATTTTATTCCTCCACACATCACTGCGCTAACAGGCATTGACAATGCGATGGTAGCAAACGCTCCTTATTTTAGTGATATTGCTAAAGAGGTGTTGCGTATTACTGAAGAAACCATTTTTGTGGCTCATAATGTCAACTTCGATTACAATGTGATTCATGGCGAATTCAAGCGTCTCAATATAGATTTCCGAAGAAAAAAATTGTGTACCGTCCGGCTTTCTAGAAAATTAATCCCTGGATTCCGATCGTATAGTTTGGGGAAACTGTGTGCCAATTTGGGCATTAAAATAGAAGGGCGTCACCGCGCCCGTGGTGATGCTGAGGCAACTGTAATTTTATTTCAAATGTTGCTCACACAAGAAAATTCGGAAACTATTTTTACCGAATTTCTCAATAAAAACTCCAAGGAAGCTACGCTGCCAGCTCACTTACCGAAAGAAGTTTTTGAAGCTCTTCCCAATGCTCCAGGAGTGTATTATTTCAGAAATAAAAAAGGGAAAATTATCTATGTTGGGAAAGCAAAGGACATTAAAAAAAGGGTTCTCAGTCACTTTTACAACAAGAAACAAAAGGAACTCGACCTCTGTCGTGAAACAGGTCATATTGACTTCGAACTTTCTGGGAGTGAATTGATTGCCCTTCTTATGGAAGATGCGGCCATCAAAAATAACTATCCGCAATACAATGTAGTTTCCAAGCGATCACCACGCTCATTTGCGATTTTCAGTTATACAGATAGGACGGGTATTGTCCATTTGGCTTTCAACACAGTCAAAGGAGCTCCCAATCCACATCTTATTTTATATAGCCAACAGCAATGTCGTCTGGTTTTGGAGCAAATATGTTCCAAGTTTGAACTCTGTCCAAAATTTTGCCATTTGCAAGAAAATGTAGCTTCCTGTTCGCACTATGCCATCGAAACTTGTAAAGGTGTTTGTTGCTCTAAAGAAGACCCTGTTACCTACAACGAGCGTGTGGCTTTAGCAATAACTCATATTCGTGCTTCTAACCAAAATCTAATTTTAAAGGAAAAAGGTCGAAATATGAACGAAGATGCTTTTATTCTGGTTCGAAACGGTATTTATTTAGGTTATGGGTTTATAGACCGTGATACCGATTTGAGCAATGTAGACGAATTAGAAAATTACCTAATTCCGCAGAAAGATAGTGTCGATGTCTGGCGAATTCTTCAAAATAAAATGGTGGGCTGAAATCCTAGAACTTGCACAATGGAAGCCTCACACCCAACCCTACGACCGCTCAAATAATCGTAAATTACTTTGCTGAAAATACTGTGTCTACATATTTAATGATGGTGAATACCACAACTGGAAGCAGTGATAATTATATATTAGATACTCGGTTGGGTTCAACTACAATAGACGTATCTACTTTTGATATGTGATGGAGAGGGTCAAAACTCCAAAATCCTTGTAAAACAACAAGCTATGAAAAATTTGTTGTTAGTGCTTTTAACCATATGCTCCTTGCAGTGCATAGCACAAGATCCGCAACTACTAGAGACAACATGGTACTTGGATCATATCATTATTGATAGCAACCAAGAGTTTCCTCCTAGTGAAGAAGGAGAGGCTGAGATTATTCCAATGGATATTGCCTTAGACAGTTTCAACACTGTAGTATGCGATAGTCATAGTTGTAACGGTATAGATTTCAATGGAGGAAACGATTCGTTTACAATAAGCTCCTGCATAACGGGAATTTTCGGTTGTGATTTTACTGAAAATGGATTATTTCAACTATTATACTTCGATGATTTTTTTAACATCAATTTTCCTCCTAACACCTTTGACTATACCTTTGATGTAGCTGGCGATACGAAGACGTTAACGTTAACAAACTCATCTGGTCATCAAGCTGTATATAATAATATGATTCTGGGAATAAAGAATCCAGAAATACAGGTTGGTTTATATCCTAATCCAGTAGTTGATATTGTGCATATTCGTGCCCCAAATAATGAAATTTTATCAATACAGGTGTTTACATTAGAGGGGAAAGAAATGGCTCATATTGAAAATGGAAGCCCTGATTTGAACCAAATTAGTATGGCAGGTTTTGACACTGGTATTTATTTTTTAAGAATTCTCACAAACACTAGCTTAATCATCAGAAAAATTGTTAAAAAATAATTTTAATAAATGGACGCGAAGATTCTCATTTATATTGAGGGTTTGGACTTCTTGTGACCATTAGTGAAATATAAATAATATAATTCCCAAGCAAATACCTCGCACATTTGTGATTTTCAGTTATACAAAGTAGGACGATATTTATTTAGGTTATGGATTTACCATGATACCGATTTGAGCAATGTAGACGAATTAGAAAATCATTTAATTCCGCAGAAAGATAGTGTCGATGTCTGGCGAATTCTTCGAAATAAAATGGAGGGCTGAAATCCTAGAACTTGCACAATTGGAAGCGTGTTTGCTGTAACAAAATAGAAACCCTGCGACTAATTTTTTTGAAAGCCCGTAAAAGATAGTATCTTAGTTATTCATTACAAGCGACTTACCGTTAGGCAATTCTCACCAAAAACAACTACTAACCTCTTAAAAAATGAATCAATTGAGCATTATAATTCCCGTTGTCATTATTCTATTTGTCCTTCTATTGTTGATTGTTGTCATCTTCAACAAATTTGTCAAAAACAGAAACCTAGTCCAAGATGCATGGAGTAATATTGATGTTGCTCTAAAGCGTCGCTATGATTTAATTCCTAATTTAATAGCAACCGTCAAAGGATATGCTGCCCATGAAAAAACCACATTAGAGGAAGTAGTTCAAGCGCGAAATGCTGCAATGGCCGTGCCTTCGGATGACATTAGCGGTCAAATTAAAGCCGAAAATGCCTTGCAACAAACCTTGCGTAGTATTTTCGCTTTGAGTGAATCTTATCCCGACCTAAAAGCCAACGTTAACTTTATCGATTTACAATCAAAGCTGAATGAGATTGAAGAAAATCTGGAGCGTAGTCGGCGTTACTACAATGGCTCCGTGCGACAAAACAATACGTATGGTGAAAGTTTTCCAGGGGTTCTATTTGCCGGACTACTGAAGTACAAACATTTCGACTTTTTCGAAACTACTGGAGAATCTCGTGAGAATGTAAAAGTGGATTTCTCGTAATACATTTTATTCCCTTTTCTGAAAAAACACCAACTATGAAAAAATACATGCTGTTATTCCTTGCAGTTATTTTCACTGCCAGTAGCTATGCGCAAGATTTTGTCGTAAATAAATACGAAGTGGACGTATATATTAATGCCGATGGTTACTTTGATGTAGTAGAGAATTACGACCTCACATTTGACAGGCTGAAGCACGGTATTTATAGAGATATTCAAACAAAATACAACGTTATTGACTTCGAAGGAAACGAAGTAAAAAGAGAAATTTTAATCAGTAATATTGAAGTCCCGGATCGCAAATTTGAAACGACTAATAGCTTTATGCGTAAGTTGGGTGGCACATTGCAAATTAAAATAGGTGATCCAAGCAGTACCGTAAGTGGGTTGCAGCATTATGAAATAAAATACCGTGTTAAGAGAGCTTTCTTGCACAAACCTAACGCCGACCGATTTTACTGGAATTTGAAACCAACGTTATGGAATGCTTCATTTCAAGACATTCAATTTAAAATTCACTTACCTAATAATAATGCAATAGACGATGAGAGTTATACCGTCTACTCTGGAACATTTCGCACTACTGAATCAAGTAACGATTTTACAATTGAACAAATAGAAGGTGTAATTATAGGTAATGCTGTAAAAGGTTTTACCTCCAATTATGGAGATGGAGTGACTATTTTAATTGATTTACCCAAAGGAGCCATCAAAGAATACAAACCTGTATGGCCTTTTTGGATCCAATATGGATGGACCTTGATTATTGGAACTTTAATTTCTGGTTTTTATCTGCTTTGGCGTAAACACGGAAAAGATGATCCTACACCCACAACGATTAGTTATCACCCTCCAGCCAGAGGAGCTGCTTGGATCCTCGGGGCCGGAACCCGAGTCTTGAGCTCGGATTGCCGCCGCGAGT
>JAESTG010000017.1 GCA_016763715.1 Flavobacteriaceae bacterium | reverse complement strand
AATTAAGCCTAAAGTAGTTAGCTTATATGCTATGTGTCATGGAATAGTCAATGAAAATAATATACCCAAATGCTTTAAAGTTGATAAGGTAACTTGTGATGGATGTAAAAATAAAGTGGTTAAAGATTTGGTATATACGAGTTACAAAGGATATCGCGACGGATATATTAGAAAAACAATTATATGTAAGAAATGTCTTTAAAAGGTTTGTATGTATAGATGTCTGATATTGTACAGCAAATGTGTCAGCTACAATATTGTTTTTTTATTTTGTGTCCATTTTGACCAAATGGATAATGCATTTTCCAGAACAAAACCTCATAGATTTCTTATGTGCACCGACGGTTTAATAGACTTAAACGCTATTGGTTTGCAGAATTATATTTTAGTGAACCCGAAAAATAAAATAGACATGATATCCAAGTATAAAATTGCCCAAAGTTGTATAAACAAAATGGATAAAAATAATAGATTTCCTGAGGTTGTAGTCAAGTACTCATCGTGCAATGACAATGACATTGACTTGGATTTCAAATATTCTATCACCCAATGGGTAATAATCAGTGAAGGAGCATTTTACGGTAAATGTTGTTGTGGAGATAAAATGGCGTTATCTTATAATATGCTGAATTTTTATAATGGTAACGTACTGGTTGTTTGTTATCCTTGTATAAAAAAGTTTTGTACTAACTTCCACAAAACTTCAATTGACTTGTTAAAGTCAGTTGTTAGGAATTGTATTTCTTGCAATAAAATGTCTCCGTTTTGTGATATCAAAGGTGGCATGTGTAGAAATTGTCGGGGCCGTAAGCAAAAGGGTCTTGGGATATGTGCAACATGTTTAAGTGAGGGTGTTCCTTACCAACACAAAAGATGTTCATCTTGTTATAATTCAAACAACAAATCGTTTATCGAATTGCAAACGTTGGAGAAAAGCATTGCAGATGTATTGATTGATACAAAATCTCTGTGTACATCTGTTTGTTCTTCATGTTCCAGGAGTGTTTATAAGGAATATACATTCAAACCTTTATGCAAGGATTGTTATTGTGATCCTTATAAAGAGACTAAACCATGCAGCATATGTTTCAAAGAAATGAATTTCATACCAAGGTGGAACAAACTATGCAATTCTTGTCTTGATGTTAGATGTTTTATTTGTGAATCTCCTTACGATAGGGGGAATTCTAATTTGCACATGTGTTCCAAATGCAAATTGGTATCTGATGAATTCGAAAAATCATATCTCTAAAACTTTAGTATCTTCATGACCCTATCCAAAATTACAAAATCTTTGGAAATATAAAGTTTTAGAGATGCATCCTACAATTTATCCAACACACACATCATGTTAAAATACGTTTTCTCTAAATTATCTTCAGATAATTTGTAAGCTTTAGATAGCTTGGTGGCAGGTTTTGATGTTAACCTATTATTAAATATATATCTACCAGAGACCTTTGCCCTTCTACATTCAGTAACTATCTTGGCATTGGATTTGTTTAATACTGTTAATACATACTCCGGATCGTTAGTTGATAACATAGCATCTATTTTATTGCTCAACTGATTGTATCTTTTCTTGATTTCGTTGATTACTAACATACAATCCTCCAAATTATTACTTTCAGTTATTTTGTGTAACTCGTCACTAAAAGCTATACCTATTATCCCCATAACCGAATTTTCACTGTCTTCGATGTAGTAACTTTTATCAATGTCACATGTAACAGAGAAACTCTCTATCATATTGCCAGTTTTGGTCATTTCTTTGTAAAGATCTGATGTTATTGCCCTGGATCCCAAATTCCCTTTACCTTCCAAGATTAGATATTCCAATCTGTCTCCCTTTTCAACGTTAATACCTATTGTGGACAACCTATCTGAAAACACTTTCATAAATGCACTTTTGGATTTGTAAATTCCTGATCTCCTTGACCTACTCATTAACAAACACTCCCACTCAACATCACCTTTAAAAACATTGTACATATTTGTAATGTAAGATTTCATTATGGTTTTGAATGGAACTCTATCTAAAATCATGATTAGAACTTTCTTATATGTTTCCCTTTTCCAGGGAGATGCTTCTCTTCTTGCTATTACGTCTCCTTTGAACATTATATCGTCATTGTGCTTAAATTCTCCAAAATTTGTACCGTACATGCAAACTTCCCTAAATGTGTACATCTTCTTCCCAATGGAGAACATTCTTCCTACTTTTTCCAATTCCATGGACATCGGTGCAGGAAACAACTTTGTCAGCTCTTTTGCCATATCCTTGCCCCACTGTACAGCAAGGCGATATATTTCTACTTGAGTTAGTTTATCGTTCGTATTCTTGTATTTAGAAAATGTACTGTCTGTGTCATTGTATATAACAACGAAACCTTTATTCTCCAAATAATTATTACACGTAATAATGTCGTTTCTTCCCATGGCAGTAATGGACATAGCTCCTTCTGGTAATGATAATTTACCTCCAACTCTTACGCCTAGGGACCCAAACACCGAATTACAGGTAACCTTTATACCCGCTTGTCTTTTATCCAACACAATTCTATATATGCTATCTTTCTCTACCTTTAACATATCTTTAACATTTTGCCTGGCTGATAGTAATGACCTCTCTAATGTAGGCAAGACTCCTTTGTAAATCTCTTGCTTAATGTATCTAAATTTCCATTTCTTTCCGTTACTATCTACCCATTCGCAAATGTTACAGTCGGAGTCTGGAATAGATTTATCCAAAACCAAAGTTGAATGGCAAATATTCTTGTATATGATTATCATTGGATATAGTGACTTAAAATCGTGACAACAAACATAATCATGCAATCCTGTTATAGGCTTAGCAACATGACCACCATTCCACTTACCAATTGTACTTTCCTTTGAATCTACAACTATTCCCATAGAATGGGAAGTATCTAATACTTTAGATAGAACTCTATGTTGTTGTCCTCTTGTGTAAATAGAAAATATACTCACACCGACTGCATTGGAAGTCTCAATCATAGAAATCCAACAATTCATCTTTTCCAATATATCAATTACAAGTTCCGAGTCTTCAATACAATACTTAGCAACTTTTGTGAGTTCTTCACTATTTTTCTTAAAACGAGATAACACTTCATCTATTACACACCTTGCAATATTCTTGTGATAACCAGATCCACACTTAATTTTTTCCATTAACTTTTCACTCAACATATTCTCTTCATAAGCAATAAACATTTGCTTAGGTGAAACATCATGTTTTCCTCTGCCTAATAAGTGCTGTGATACACTTTCCAAAGTATATTTTCTTAGCTTAAATTCTCGCCTTGATATATATAATGTATCTATGTTAATGAACCCAGGAGATCGTATATATTCCATGTTTACAGTTCCAGTTCCACTAGAATCCCATTCATTCTTCACATACTTTGACTTCTTATTTTTAAGCAAGCTTATGACATCCCATTCCTTTGCGTTGACACCAGTTACCTTACATCTTCCGTATATATATTTCCAATCAAATCCAAAAATGTTATGACCACTAATTATATTTGGCTTTAGGGTGGATATTAACTCTATAAATTTAAGCAACAATTCCTTTTCTTGGTCAAATCTAAAGGTAATTACATTGGTTCCTTTAATTTCGCCAACACTTCCCAACGTGAGCATATATCTTTCCCTTGTATCACATAGTCCCATCTTTTGAAAAATAACCGAAATCATGAAACAAGCATGTAAAGGATTCCTGGATTTGGGCATTGAATTGTACCTATCGGAGTAACATTCAACATCAAAAACTAATATACTAGGGTGAGTCATCAACCCTTTGGTATCGCATTCAGGTAACACTTTCAAATCACTAAAACTTGCAACGAATTCCCTTTCTATTTTGGATATCTTTTTGTCGACATTTACTACTTTCGCGGCCAATACTTTTACCCACTGCGAATGCTTACATTTCTTATCGATCAACATTTTCTTGACGATATTTACATTATTTTCCCACACAGAACATTTCAACATTCCTATTCCTTTAACATACACATTACCATCTGATTTCTTCATCCTCGTTAAGTTAACACAATGTTTCATAGCCTCGGTAGAATTGAACCACATGGTTATTATTGGCTTTGTGGCCTTAGGTTGGTAGTAGTAAAAAGTCTTCATAAATTTGAACTCGAATTTTACAGGTGAGTGTTTCGAGTTCTTTAGTATAATGCTAAGTTTTTTGTAAAATATATTTGCCATTTCGTATGACCACTTTATTGGCACTCCACTAACAGTTTTGAGTGGCATTTCAAAATAACAATAAGTTTGGTAATCATTTATCATAAGCAATGTCGTCCTAGATTTAATATCTAAACACCACATCAAAATAACATCAACTACTAAATTGTCCTCCCTTTTGTGAGAGTATAACACTTCCCAGTCGTAAGGTCTGATAGTAACAACGCTTGACATTTAATTTTAAAATATTAATCATAACATGTCATTTACTATATAAAGTTTACATGCTCACGTAAAAAAAGTGTTTATTAAAGTTGATCAAAGAAAAGAAATGTCAAACATTGACCTCATATTCTTTATAAATTTGTTGAAAGAATGTATTCTGTTGTAGCGAAGGGAAATTGTCTAAGTAAAATAAACGATATAGTCTGGGCTAAGGGAGCTGTAATATTAAACGAATTTACAAGAAAATCTCTTTTATGTATCAAATGTAAAAATACTCATGAATTTACAATTAGTATCAAAGATGTGTTACTCGGCAAATGGTGTACGTCATGCATAACGTGCAGAATTCAGGGGAACCAAAATCTCATGAATAAAAGGCAACTTGTGTGTTACAAGAAATACTCAAATATATTAATTTCAAGGAATGGTGAAATGATAAGTACGTACAACAACGGCAAAACTAAGGTTAGGGTAAGATGTTCGAGTAATCATGTGACAGATTTATATGTTTCACAAATCAAGAACAAATCTTGGTGTATTATATGCAAAAACAAAAGGTACACCGGAAAATATAAATACATTCGCGCTTCAACTACCAAACCCAAAACAAATATATTGTTGAGCAAATTTGTAAATACAGATGTCCCATTGGTAATTAAATGTAAACACGGGCATGAATTTACTAACACAGCAAATGATATGATAAGTAAAGCATGTCCATGTTGTAGTGATGAATTTGGAACAATGGATAATGAAATATCTATTGTAGAAAATATAAACAGAAGAGGTGGGATATTACTAAGTCCGTATGTTAGTGAAAATGTTATATTGTGTTTGCAATGCGAGAAGACCCACACTTTTAAGTTGTCTCCTATAAATATTAGAAAGGGACATTGGTGCGGTGATTGTGAGAAAGGTAAATAGCTCGGTGTTTGTATTTTCTAAAAGTTTTAGAAAAATATTATCCAAAACATGAAATTACAAAGAAAATCTTGACCGCGGACATGACATGAAAAATAAAATGAAATGATCGTATTTGGTAAAGATTGCGAGTTGAAATATTTCAATCATGAGTTATAGTAAAGCACGCATACAGAGAGAATTGACAGTCATGGCCAATTCTAAAGGAGGAGTAGTAATGAGTAACTACACGAACTCCGGTACGTATTTAAGAATTAAGTGTTGCAATATGCACGAAACCTACATTTCCCCCTCATCGGTACTCAAAGGAAAATGGTGTCAAATTTGTAAGTGTGATGGAAATATAGAATGTTATATACACATGACCAACTTCCAATTAAAATATTTCAGAGAATTCGCAATTATGGCATTTGAGAGAAAATGTGAGTTGATAAGTACATACATAAATACAAACAGCACAATTAGAATCAAGTGTAAATGTGGTTATACAATGAATATAAGACCAAAAACTATAAGAACCGGCAAATGGTGTAGAGTTTGTGAGAGGAGGAGCGCGAATCGCATGATGAATGCACACCCCCTCAATAATATTTACTTTTCACGGGACAAGAAAGACACCAGGGGTGACCAAGTAGAAGAAATGTTTACATTAGTTATGGGTGACCAAGTAGAAGAAATAGATACCAACTCCAGCGAAGGGATCAATGACGCAAAGGGTTCCATCATCACACGCGAATACACAAATAAAGAAATGTTTATAGTTGAAAATATAAACAGAAGAGGTGGAATATTACTGAGCCCGTATTCAAATGAGAAAAGTTTAGTATCTATACAATGTACCAATAGACATGAGTTCGAAATGTACCCCATGAATATCAGAAGAGGGTACTGGTGTAAAGTGTGTGAGAAAGGTAAATAGCTCAGTATTTGTATTTTCTAAAACTTTACAGCTCGAAATTCCAGATTCACATTCCTTAGGTAATAAGCGTTAAACATATCAAAACAAATATAATATGTGATACTTTTATTTGTTTTTAGTGTGTTCAAACATGGAGTTCAAGACAGAAGAAATACTAATAGTAAATAAGAGAATGGAAACACTTGTCGTTCCTTTTGGGATCAAAAAAGTTATTTGTGTTTCCTTAGGATTAAAGGTACTTGTACTATCGGATGCATGTGTTCATGTGGATTGTTCTAATAATAATTTGGGTTTCTTACATATCCCACCAAATATCGTTTACCTTGATTGTAATAATAATAAAATAAGATTTCTTAACCTTAGGGACAGGAAACACATCGAATATATAGACTGCTACGACAATGAGTTAGATGATATCAAAGTTTATTCGGATCACTTAGAACACTTATGCTGTTGCACCAATAATATAAAAAAGATAACATTGTCTTACAGTAAGGTTTTAACTGTAAACTATGATGGTACAACTTTGACAACCACCAACACATATAATGACAATACTTTGAAAACCAAGGTATGTTCTATTGAAAATCCGCACAGCGAAAAATTAAGTAATATATTTATTTCATCAAAGAACAAGACAAAGGTTATACTCAGCTAGCTAATTCAAGAGTTTTTACCAAAGATTGATAACTATCTCTAAAATCTCTTGAATATAAATATGTATTCTATAGAGGACGTTAATTTGACAGCTAGCTCGTACGACGTAAAGATAGAAACTTTTACTTTTGTGAATGAAGACAAAGCTTTGGTGCGTAGCATAAGAAAACTGGGGGCTTTTTGTAAAGATGTGGAATCCTTTCACAAAACCTATGTTCCATTGGTACATGGAATAGATTCTTTACTTATTACATTGAAATACGATTACGTTACCGAGAACAACGGAACACATGTAAATGCGTCTTTTGTGTTAAACATTGGATGTATTTATATTTCGTGTGGCGGTGTCCTCAAAGTAGATTTAGAGAGTATCAAACAAGATATAACCGCAATGTTCGAATTTCGCTACGATGTGGTCGCAAAGCAAGTTTATTAGCTTATTATGACTCATTGTTTTCTAAAATTTTAAAGAAGTAATAATTCCGGGTCCGCCTCCAAGAGACCTCCAATCTTGCTGAATAACCCGGAACTTTTCTTTTTTGTGTTTCCCACTTTGCCTTTTTCCCCACTGTTTGGAGATTCTAAAATTTCACTGCTTGATCCTAATATCTTTTTACCAAAGAAAAATAACGCAAATAATCCCAACGCAATTATTCCTATGACTATAGCTACTACTATAATTGCCAAAACATTTTCAGCAGTTTGTGATTGATCTTGTTTTGCTTGTTGCTTGTTAAACAGTACTTGTTTGGCCACATTATTTAAAATGCAATTAGAACTTGCACTTCCCTTTTGTCCCAAGGTAAAATCACCACCTACAGTGTCATTTCTAAGAATTACGATATTATCTTTTTGTATATTATCCGAAGTAGCTTGACAAGAACTTTGCATTATTTGTGTTATACTATTTGTTATATTTTGTTTGATTTCACTTACATCAGCTTGATTGGATATAGTAAAGTTTATAAAAGATTGTTCAGATTTTTGACTTTGTTTGGAAATAGATGACATAATATCCTCTACCTGAGACTGTAAGGTTTGATTCATAGTACAACTAGCACTCGCCGTGCATTGCTGTACTATGTCCAAGTCTCCTTTAATGTTAGTTCCGTCTATTATTACAGTTCCACCGCCATCATAATTTGTACACTTGGCATGGCAATTCTCCTCGGTCACTTGCAAAATATCATTTTGCAATTCTTGTGTGGATTTCGAAACATTCACTTGGTTTGCTCCCATATTTTACTAATACATATAAATGACATCTGTGTATTTATTTTATTTCTTTAAATGTCGAGGAAAGTCAGAATAGTTGGTAAGGTAAGCAAGGTTGTAATCTCGAGGAAATCATTTGACATAATCAGTCAAAAAAGCTCTTTTGAATATTATTGTACTCATGATTTTGACTATTTACCTTTAATGGTAGGTGATGCTGTGATAGTAAAAGGGGATTATGTTGATAGTGTGCTAACTTTGGACCAATACCCAATGGTAGTTCCCGGGGAAAATAAAGAAGCTGTGGTTGGTTACATGCGTAAAGGTTTTAGGTACAAGGTAGGTGTAAGTAAGATTGAAAATATAGTTTCTGAAGTTTCCAGTAAGTATGGAAGTTGTATAGATTATATAAGCAATGAGTCCCAAAGTTATAAGATCGAGACCACAAAAACTATATTCTCTTATGAAAAGACTTCGTACTCCTATGTTAACTCAGTACGCGTTTCTGATATATTATCCAGTGGTAACGAAGGTCACGATAAAAATATGATAAAGTGGTGGTACAATAATATAACTTTGCGTAGATTGTATTTACTTGGATTGAATAAGAGAACTATAAATGAAGTGGAAGACTATTCTTTGAATCAAATGTATAAAATATTGTTAGACAATCCACTTAGAATAGTGGAACTAGACGTACCTCTCTGCATAAAAATCCTGAAACGTACAGAAAATTCAGTAACTAAGAAACAAATACACCAAGGTAAGATAGCCAGATTAATTCACAAATATAGAAAAGATGGGTGGTCAGGTGTACCAATGAGCAAGGTGAAGTTATCCTGTAGCGATATTGATGAACATACCAAAGCTTTGGTCACCGACTACAAGATTGTAATAGACGAGAGCTCGGACACCGAAATAATATATTTTTGTCACCAGTTAAAACTCGAAAACAAAGTAGCAAGTGAATTCAACAAGAGAATAAAGGAAAAGACATTAAATATTGACGTTAAATATAGAATGGATACCCTGGACGTTGATCAAAAGAAAGCAATACGCATGGCCATAAACAATCAAATATCCATAATAACTGGCCCAGCAGGCAGTGGGAAAACCATAGTAATCGGTGAAATAATAAACAATCTCAGAAGATTGGACATTTCGTATGAGGTAGTTTCCTTTACGGGCAAAGCTGTGGCAAGGTTGCAGGAAGTTACTGATGGAAAGGAAGCACTCACAATGCATAGATTAATGGCTAGGGGTGGTCCGTTTAAACATTTGATTATTGACGAGGCTTCAATGGTAAGTACTAAACTAATGGGAACCTTTTTGTCTGGATGTGGGGGAAACTATAAAATAACATTGGTAGGTGATGTAAACCAATTACTTCCGATAGGATGGGGATCAATGTTTTCTGAAAGTATTAAGTCTATGTGTATCGAAACTACACGCTTAGTTAACAACTACAGATCTGACGATGACGGAATAAACATCAATTCAACCAATATTATCAAAGATAAAGGAATAGACATAAAGTCTTATGAAAATTTTAAATTAATAAATGGGGATATGTCAGACATAGATAAAGTGTTAAAACAAATGGAAGATGTGGAAGATTTCGATAAAAATAATGTTACTGTGTTAACCCCTTACAATAAGAATTTGGAAAATATCAACAAAAAACTTAGAACTAAATTTACAAATAATACTTCTGATATGTTCGAGGAAGGAGATAGGGTGATGATGACTCAAAATAATTACGAAATTAATGTTATGAATGGCGAGGAAGGCACCGTAACTGGTAAATATGCTGACTATATAACTGTGAAGTTTGGGGGCACCACTCACAAATTTGTATTGGAAAGTAGAAAGGAATCATACAAAGATTTAGTCACTACCGGGAGCCTGGTGATGTCTTACGGAATGACCATACACAAGTCACAAGGTTCGGAGTGGAAGTATGTAATATGTTATATAGGTGAATCTTACGCTAACAGTAGTTTCCTGAGTAAAAATCTACTGTATACATGTATAACTAGGGCAATGAAGGCAATATGGGTGATTGGAAGCATTGGTGATTTTAGGCTCGGTTGTTCAAGGGACCCATCGTATAGACATGATATATTACATCAACGGTTAAGTTCATAATTTATGTTTGTTGTGTCTTTAGATCTTAACATCTCTAAAATGTACATATTGTTTAGTTTATATATGATGTTTTAGTGAGACACTTATCTTGTAGATAAAGTTTAAATAAAATATACATTTAGGATAAATAAAATATTTGTTGTATATTGACTAAATGCTGAACTTTCTCAGTTTAGTTGTGTATGAAGCTTTGGTCAACACTACTAAAATTCATATCTAATTTGTCATATATACTGAGAATTTAACATT
>JAESTG010000016.1 GCA_016763715.1 Flavobacteriaceae bacterium | reverse complement strand
GTAACTTATTAGAAGATTTAAGCAAATACAGTGAGTTAATTAAGCCTAAAGTAGTTAGCTTATATGCTATGTGTCATGGAATAGTCAATGAAAATAATATACCTAACTGCTTTGGTAAAGTTGATAAGGTAACTTGTGATGAATGTAGAAATAAAGTAATTAAAGATTCTGTATATGTGAGTTACAGAGGGCATAATGAAGGATATATTAGAAAAACAATTATATGTAAGGGATGCTTTTAAAAGTTAGAGAATTGTAGAATAAACAAGAGTGTTGCTTATCCAATAATATAACACTGCTGCTGAGAACATAAGTCAAAATGTTATTTTATGACTGGTTGTTTAAAAATTTAGCAAATTAAATGAATTTTAGTAAAGAAGAGACCTTAATAGTTACAAAGACAACCAAAACTTTAATTGTCCCAAAAGGAATAAAGAAGCTAATTTGTAGTGATATTGGCTTAGAAACTTTAATTTTAAATGAAGGAATTGTGTATGTTGACTGTTCTTGCAATCGGCTCACTGAACTAATTGTACCTGATAGTGTTATTACTTTGAGTTGTTATAGGAACCTCCTGACTAAGTTAATTGCAACTAATAATGTAACTTCTTTGAGTTGTTCCAATAATCTCTTGACTGAGTTAATTGTGCCCAACAGCGTTACAACATTACATTGTTACAGAAATAAAATAACTAAGTTAATTATACCTAGTAGTGTGAAGTATGTGATTTGTTTATGTAACCCATTAGAAGATTTAAGTGGGTATAATGAGTTGATCGTACCCAAAGTAGTTAGCTTATACACCATGTGTCACAATGCAATTACTTCTCAAGATAATATACCCAGTTTCTTTGATTTGGTAGATAAAGTCACTTGCTGTTCGTGTAAAAATAAAGTAGTCGAAGACATGTCATACATACAATTTAAAGGCTGTAATGCGGGATATGTGAGGAAAATTATCAAATGTAGGAAATGTTATTTGGATATGGGCTTTTAAAAGCAATTTGTATTATTTTATTTGAGAATTCCAATATTACGCACTCTACTAATTTCCTCAGAATATGTTTCAGGTCTCAGGTCAAAGACTATATCTAGTGCCGCTGCGCTTAATGTTCTAGCCAAGAGATAAAATCCCGAACTTATATTACATGCAACTATACCATCAGACTGACTACATCTGGGACATATATTCACACTCTTCGACGTAGAACCAGATTCACCATACATGTCAAGTGGCACTCTTGATGTAGCAAACGATCCACAATATTTACAAAAGACACCAGTAAATAGATCAGAAGAGATTGATATTCTCTCATGTAAAGAATTGGCAGCTCCATGTGCTATAAAGGCATCTCTTTCCATTTCACCTACTCGACATCACCACCTCTACTTCTTCCACCTATTGGCTGTCTAGTAGATTTATCTAATGGACCCTTACCCCTTGCTGATATTTTATCTGCAACAAAATGTTTAAGTGACTGGTAAAGACAAGGCCCTATAAATATCATAACTTCAAATGGTTCTCCTGTTATACCATTGTACATAATTTCTTTGCCACTTCCACTGTAACCATTCTTTCTGAGCTCATTGGCTATTTCATCAGCATCAAAATTTCTAAAAGCGGTTGCATCGAATTTCTCTCCAGTTGTCGCTGTTACCTTAGAAGTTATTATTTCTATTATCTTACCTATTGTCATTCTACCAGGTATTGCATGTGGGTTTATTATGACGTCCGGAGTTATTCCATCACTGGTAAATGGTAAATCTTCTTTGTTAACCATAGATGAAATGACACCCTTCTGTGCATGCCTTGAAGCGAATTTATCACCCACTATTGGAACTCTCGTAGACCTTATGTTTACTTTAATTACTTTTCCTCCTCCGTATAGTGGTGTAGGTGAAATTACCATATCTACTATGCCTTCTGATCCTCTTTCTACATAAACAGATGCATCTTTCTCCATAACAGTTCCGTCTGGCATTTGTCTGATCCTAGTTTTTCCTATTATGCAATGTCCCCTCTTGAGCATCGAACCTACCTTAGCTATGCCATTCTCGTCAAGGAAATCATAAGCACCTTCTGGATGTCCGTCTCTCTTTACAGGGACACCAAAAACTTCGGTTATGCCCTTTGATGTATCACTCTTAAGAACAGACTCATGCTTTTTGTTTATAGTATACCTAAACAATCCGGCTTCTATTGCTGCTTTAGAGAAAGATATACCATCTTCTTGATTCTCACCATTTTGAGTCATTATCGCGCATATCACCATATCACCAGAAGGCATATCATCTAAACCGACCCAATTATGTGATTGTGTATTAAATAATCCCCCTCTTGGTGATATGAGGGCCCTAGAGCTTGTATCAAACCTCATATCTTGGTTACTATGAAATATTCCTAAAGATTGTTTACCCATGTGACATTGGTAAGAATTACGAGCAGCTGGATCGTGATTTGGTAAGGGAATTAGGGATGCATTTACTCCAAGTAAAGCATTTGGATCCAATTCACAATAATCAAATTTCAAGTTAGATGACCTAATTTCATATTCCTTTATGATATTAATTTCCTTTAATATCCTAAGTTCAGTGAGATTGACTTTTTCTTCATAGGGATTGTCGTTGAAATCTATTTTCTTTACGTTTCTATATAAAGGATTGCCTGATCTTATCTTTTCAAGGTCTCTTTGTAAATTTGCTAATGTGCTATCGCGTTCACTCTTTGACACCAACGTACCAAGTGTATCTGCTAATATAAATTTATTTTGTTCAGATGGATCCACATATTCTATTGAACCATTTCTCGTTAACTCTCTAAAAGATTCTCCCCATTTATTCTTATTCTCTATGACAGTCTTACCATTCTTCCCAACCACCAACAACGGCCTAGTAGGTCTACCAGCATTACTATAAACATAAAGTACCACACCATCTATAGTAATAGATGTGTCGTGCTTAAGAGTTCCATTTCTCTTGGCTTCTAGAAGTTCCTTCCTAGTTTCGCCTACATTACACCAACCAATGAAATTTCCGTCATGCATACAAGGTCCCATATTTTCATTGGTAACGTCATATACATTGGATAATAACTGTTTAGTGACTAAAAAGTTTCTAACTATTTCAGGGTTCCTGTCTTGACTCACCATACACGTAATTGCTTTTTGTTTCACTAACCCACATTGTTGACCTTCTGGAGTTTCAGCTAAACCTACAAACCCAATCTGACTTTCTATTATTTGTCTAATTGCTTTTTGTTTAGCTCTTCTATTGGTTGGTGTATTGATTTTACCGTGTTGAGAATGAACAGACATGTGGGAAGTTCTATCAAGTTCAACAGAAACACTCTCCTTACCATAATCATTACCTTTTGTATGAGTCCATTCGTTAGCAGTGAAAGATTTGATTAACTTGTTAGTTACATTTCCATGTTTTATTACTCGCTTGATATTATTTACATCAACGTGCATGTCTTTGGCCCTTTTCCTCATTTTGGCCAAAATGGATTTCCTCCAAACTAACCAAAACCTCTTCTCTAATGTCTTACCTGGTAAAGTTATTTGTTTGTTTTCCCAATCATCTCTATCATCAAGAGGTCTTAGGCATACTTTGTACTCAGCTAACCTGGCTACCATACAACATAAAAGGTAATATTTCTTAAGAGATCCCCTCCTTATTTTGATTGCGTTGAGCTCGTCAAATGTTGAATATTCATCAGATTCTACATATTCATCTATGTGTACAAAAAGATCATTATATATCCCTCTTTTTGTGTCCTCGAATTGTTCTTCTCTTTCTTTGAGTGATGTTTGGGCGTGTTTTAACTTCCTCCCCTTCATGATATCACTGTTTACAATTTCATTGAATTCTTTAAGATTTTCTTGAGTATAAACTCGCTTTCCTTTAGATTTCATAACGGTGGCAATATCATCAGGCTGACTATTTGTGTAAACCGCTGAAACGTACAATTCTCTTCTAATTGTATCTCTCCACTTACTCTTCGTGAATTTGACAACATCTTCAATAAAGGAAAAGGCATCCGGGTTACTACCGCCACTCATTTCCCATAATATTCTCATAATTTGCATAACACATATTGTACCAGTGACCCCCCTCTTGTTCCCTAAGAAGTATAAATTTATTTCATATAAATGTTTAGATTTATTTTTGTGTATGTCTACTACAGTGGTACCTGACAATGTCCAAGATGTTATTCTGCATATAACTATTTTATTTCTATTTGTGTCTATGTATACTAGTGGTTTTGCTACTCTCAATTGGTCCCGCAATAATAAAAGTTTTTCTCCTCCGTTTATAATGAAATACCCCAGTGGATCATGCGGACATTCAAAAACTCTCAATTTTTGATCATCTGACATTCCGTAAAGAGAACAGTATCTACTTCCTAACATTAAAGGAATACTACATAAGGGGATTAATTTATCTTGGTCTTTATGTAGTATTCCCACTACGTTACCATGCGAATCTATTTGCTCAAGTCTCGCATACACTGATAGGGAATACGTCTTTGACATTTCCCTGGCAGTCGAAGGGTACATTATTTTCTCACTTGATGTTTCTTGACCATCAGGGCCCACAGTTTTTATTGTCATAGTAGGTGGATAAATTGATACATCTTTAAATCTAATGTAGTCACCATTTGGTAATAAAATAGATCTATTGGTTATCTGCTTCGATAATGACCCACCTATCCAATTGTTATAACTTTCTATGGAATCTTGGGCAAATCCCTCGTACACCACTGATGACATTAAATCTCTGTGTCTCTCGTTTCTAACTTTTTCAAAGTCAGTGGTCACAGCCATATCACCAGGCACCGAAGACCTAAGTTTCTCGTTTATAACTTTTTCAAATTGTTCCTTTGCTAATGAGCTAGGGGACAACGCGTATGGCGGTGGCAATATTAAATCTTTTGGCGATATGCCCTCCATTTATATCTTGTTTTAAAAAACTAATGGCTTTAAAAATTAATTTCCTTTCGACAAATAGTTATACCATGATATCTCTGGCAAATTATCTCCCATTTCTTTGATCAAAATTTCTTCAAAATTTCCTCCATTTGCACTCAAAAAAACCTCATCCACGACCTTAACGGTAATTTTTACGTTTGGTAATTTTGTTGTTCTCATCATTGAATCTATATTTGCCTTTGTATCTTTGATTACAATTCTAATATGGTATTTAGAGTTTGTAATGTTCTTGAGCGATTTCATACCCACACAATCTACGTATATTGTTTTTCTTTTCTTAACATTTATATCTAACCTTGTCTCTTTAACTTTGTCAGAAAATTCAAATAAACTGATTTTACCACAATTACTACTTCCGAAACTATGTTGTATCGGCGACCCAACATAAATAATATTACCACCAAGTCTCTGATAATCATGTATATGTCCTGAAATTACCAATGGATTGTTAGAATTCCATTTATCTCCCACAGCAGAAATTATACCTCCCATTTTACACCCAAAAAACTCCTGATGGCATAGAACACAAGTAACGTCAAGTGGATTGTCAACAGTATTAATTGCTTCAGCAAATCTACCCGGATATACGTACGGAACCATTAATATTTTATATTCTTTATCTCTGACTACCAATGTGACCTTCTCTGTCTTACTTATCACTTTGGCATTTTCCCACATATCTACCGCAGTGAAAGGATGGATGTCACTCATGAAGTCTGAGTTATTTATCCTGTCATGATTTCCAATTATTACGTAAAGTTTTACGTTGAGTGCAATTTGCTTAAGAAATTCTATACATTTACATAATACTATTGAATTTATAGATTCATGTGTATGGAGTAAATCCCCCATTATCACCACGGCATCAGGCTTATATTCTTCTATATATTTTATCACATCGAACGATAGAATGTCCATATCGTCCAAGTTGGTTTTCTTAAAGTGTGGATCACCGACCAAAAGTAGTTTGAGCATTTGATTTTAAAAGTAACCAAAGTAACTAAATTTATCAAAGTACATCTAAAAACTTTTCAGCAATTTCCATGGATGACATCTCGCCTACGTTGTCCACAAATAAATTAAACAATAATATCTGTTCATCTTCAGTGAGAATTGTATCTTCGTGTGATTTGACATCATTAACACATTCTAGTGGAGTTTTATTATACAACTTTCCGGTTAACGCTTTGGTGACTATTTCAGATTCAATATCTATAATGTCATTTTCACACATTGTTTTAGGTACAATAAAAATATCAGATATAGTGTATTGGAATTCTATTGGTGAGAAATACTTAAACGAAATATACATACAAGTGTACAAACACAAAAGCGATACACCCTTCAAGGATTTACCATTTAACTTTCTCCAATGCATATATCTTTGGTATATATCTAGGCAATGGAACACAGATCTAATATTTGAATGAGGTTTGTAAGTTTTGTTCTTCACCATCAATTTGATTGTTTTCGATATTCCGACGTATTTATGTGATATTTCTATATTTTGTTCTATTTTATTTGAACAAAATGCGATATCTATGAGTTCATCCTTTTCATCAAAATATTTATGATTTAGGGCCTCGGACACATCAATCCTTTTGCTTGGGTCAACTTCCAACATTTTAGTTAACAAATCTACAGTTTCTTTATCATAGTTATTTAATTTGCACTCGAACGTTTCAGAATCATACATTTCAATATCTACAAATCCCTTCAAGTAATTAAAAGCGTTTGGTATAATTTTACAAACTACCTGTGCAAAATCTTTCACCCCATTTGGTATTCTTTTTATGAGACGCTCACCAGTTAGCAATTCGTACATGAGACAACCTACAGACCAAATGTCAGAATTAAAGGAATATCTTTTTTGCGATAAAAACATTTCTGGTGCCCTGTACAAGATTGTTGTCACTGAGTTAGACATTTCTGTTTGTTTTGTTAGATAAAGTGACATTCCGAAGTCACATAGTTCGTATTCTCCCGTATAAGACTTTAAAATATTTGAAGGTTTAATATCTCTGTGTACTATACCATTATCATGTAAATACTTCAGTGCTGACAACATAGATTTAATTACTTTACGTATTTCGTCTTCATTGTCGATTAAAGAGTCGTCTTCAAGTATATCATATTGACATTTATCAAATATAAAATGTATATTTCCTTCCCTTAGTTCTTCTCCTAAACCCTCATCAGATATTTTCGATGTCGTGTGATAAACCATTTTATTGATATTAGGGTGATCTCCTATACGGAGTAACATATCATATTCCCTAATACAACTAATACCATCAGAATAAACTGACACTGTATTTCTCTTAACGGCATACATTTTTCCATTTATTTTTATTTCACTGACTATTCCATAAGCACCACTACCTATCACTTTACCCAATGACATGTTCTTTTTGCTGTGGAACTTCAGAGTCCTTTGATTAAATATGTATGTTCCTAAACTCAAATTCCCAAACATAAATATAGTTTTAGAGGTCAATGAATTCTAAGTCATCAGGAATATATCATCAATTAATAGTCACATTCATAAGGTAATATCTTTTTGTGGATGTTGGGGTCTCCATAAATACCTTTTAGTTGTCGCATGTCTACAATTTGGGTTAACTTTTGTAATATTTTTACTTTTATGTGGGACGTTGCACCAGGACCCCATCTCTAACCTTTCCATATTTATTTTGAATTTATGTCCCTCCTCACAAATAACAAATACATCAGATCTGTTCATGTTATCGAGATGTAAAAATATTCCATTTCTTCTGCATATTTCTGCTCTGACTCTAGAAATAACATTATCACTCATGTAAAGATTATGAGCACAAATTGTACACCAAAACCCACTATTAACTCCATCAACACTAATATCAAAGCTGTGGTTATTAGAGCATCTGATATACAGCATTAAATTGTTGTCTCCATATTTATTGATCAAAAATCCACCTTTTATTTTGATAATATATAATGTCTTCCACTCCATATCACTAACTTCACAGTGAGGACACCAATTCCCCGTACTAACCCAATGTGTTGATGTCTTAAAGACATGACCAAGGTGACACCTAACTTTTATATTTCCTCCGACTTCGACATAATCGTCAAACAGCAATCCACCCTTTGCTTCAATTATCTTGTTGAGCAACATGTAATATTTTATTTGTCTGTCGTTCATTTCTTTGTAAAATCATTTATAATTGGAAAACAATAATATGATCGAAGAATTTTAAATAAATATAATTTGTAGCATATTGTCCACTAACATTTTGTAAATAAGTCAAAATTCTCTTGTTACAATTTTCCTCTCCTTTACACTTTTACCTTCCATCTTGTTGTAATTCATCATATCACTCATATATAAATTGTTCTGTTCTTACATGGGAATTGAATTGTTTCCATATGAGACAGTCGCAAAAATGGAATCTGTTAACTTTGTTCTTGACAAAGGTGCTGTATTGCCAGTTCGAGGTTCTAAATATTCAGCAGGGTTAGACATCTTCTCTAACAAAGATATTCAAGTAATTCCTCCTAAATCTCGCATAGTGGTTAAAACAGGAGTAAAAGTGGCTTACATTCCTAAGAACCACTACATCCGCATAGCCCCACGTTCAGGTCTTAGTGTCAAAGAATGGTTGGACGTGGGGGCTGGCGTTGTAGACGAAGATTATCGCGGTTACATAGGAGTTGTTATACACAATCACAAACCTACTGCGTTTACTGTTAAACCTAACATGCGAATTTCTCAGTTGGTAATTACTCCTGTTTCTTACGCAAGCTCCATATCTGTTGATGAGGCAACTGAAACTGAGAGGGGTGAGTCTGGATTTGGGTCAACGGGTATCTTCTAAAATTTGGAAAGAATAAAGATTTTATTTACGTTTGGATATAACTAGTACCCACAAAATGCATTTATTTTATTATGCTAATTAATATTAATATTGTGATGATTACCAAAACAATCACCGAAACTACTATTCCGTATATAATTTTATTTGGTTTTTTTACTTTCTTAGTGTCACAATCTATTTCCACGTCATCGGAATAACATTTAGTTTTCTTTCCACAATATTGGCTTAGGTTTATTCCACCTATGCTAGAATTAGAGGCATTGATATCTAAGTCTGATATTACACATGAACAAGTGGCAGACCCTAAATTCCTTTCCCCTTCTTTATGATTTACATTTGACCCGCTACACCCCCCACACATTTGGCTGAATGATATATCTCCTACCTCAGAATTAGATATTTCTATGGACACGTTGTCTATTACACATATATCATTGGAACACTCAACTGGAGTTATTCCATCCCCATCGACAAGTTTAATGTTTCCAGTTCTAGCACATATAGGTGTACACTCCTTATTGATTTGGAAAGTGTCAATGTATTTTAGATACTCACCATTTGGCATGTAACAACCACACCAAGGTATCAGTTCAACATTTCTTGTCAAATCTTCTGTAGTTTTAGTTACACATAAGTTATTCAACCCTGTTTGACATATACCAGGGGAACTTTCACAAATCTTAAATAATATGTTTTGAAATTCATTGTAACCACTGAGACCAGGCAATGTTCCCACTTCAAATCCCTGAGATGCATATTTTTTAAAGGTTTTGTCTATTAATTTAGATGAACTTTCGAACCCAGACACAGAATTAAAAAATACCGGAGAAATATATCCACCAGATGTGATATTTACATTAACACCAGAAGATCCAAATAAATTTCTATTTAAGCTATAAATACATTTTGAACCATTACCCCACCTATCTATCCAAGATGTATCGTCTTCGTCTAAATCTACTCCAGTACAATAATCCTGCACCAGTTCGTCACATTGGCTCGATGTAATGTCCCTATTTTCCGGAAAGCAAGTTTTTCCTTCATTAAAACATTTGGAATCATTCTCATCGAATGCGTAGTCTTTGAGACAACAAGATAGAGGATCACCAAGATAACTTTTTCTCTTACATAGAACTTTTCTACCTGATATACCACAACATCCACTGCAACATCCAGAATCAACATCCTGATATTTATTGCAGTCGTTATAATTACAACTCCCGCCTTCACCTTGATATTCCCATTCACCAGAACCTATCCTACCACAATATTCCCTTCTTATGTCTTCTCCCCCTAAAACCCCGTTAATTGGTGCACAGAAATGTTTTAGTGTGTGGTCAGTAGTGTCACCACTCCCAATACTATCTTTCGTGCAAATATTAGAAGTGTCGGGTTCCGGGTACGACTTACAATTTCCCATTTGATATCCCCATTAAATATTTTCTAAAATCATGGTAATATAGATTCCTTCTATTATTCACACAAATGTACAACATTTGCTACAATAATCTTAAAATTTATGTCTTTGTCTGTGTGAATATTTAGTTTATATATGATGTTTTAGTAAGACACTTATCTTGCAGTTAGAATTCAAATAAAATAATATATCTAAT
>JAESTG010000050.1 GCA_016763715.1 Flavobacteriaceae bacterium | reverse complement strand
TTTGCAATCACCCAAACGCACATTTTATTGAAGATGAATTTCCTTCTGCTAGTCAAATGGGGCAATTAGCTAATGCTAAACAAAAAATAGGCGACATTCAGGATGTCGCCTATTTTGAGCCCTATTATTTAAAGGACTTTATCTCTGGGTAAAAATGATTTAAAAAGTATCGAAATGTTTGATAACTCTTAGGAGGTCTTTTTCATCATTTAGATCCAGTTGATACTTTTTGACAAAACTTTTAATTGCATCTTTATTATTTCCAAAAACTTTCAGTTTCTTGGATTTCGATGAAGGAAGTTCATAATACTTACCTGCTTTATCTACAATATAATAAACGGGTTTGTCTTTAAATGACGCTGGAAGGTCTCTTGTGATAGATGTGGTAGCTTTTTAGCGCGTGTAAAGCTCTTTTTAGGTTTCTTAAAGAGTCCAATCTTGTTTCCTTCGAAAAGCACCTGGAAATAACCCCCACCTTCAATTCCTCCTTTGTAGGGTGCGAAAATGTAGATATCAGTTATAATTTTTACGTAAACGTCAGGTGACTTGGTTAAAACCTTTGCTTCAGAATCATCTGTCGTAATGGACTCTTTTATCTCTATTTCATCAGCAATTGCATTATATCGTAAAGCAACATTGGTTGCCCATAGTTCATCATTTTTATAGACATTACCCATTAGGTAGCTTGGGTGATTATAGGGTGTGCCAGTGTACTTGTCGGTATCACCAAAATCAATCCCTTTATTATCTCTTTTAATGGATTCGTCCAGTTGATATAGTTGGTTGACAAATTTTCGACTTGCGTAGATTCCCTCAATTCCGTCAAAATTTTGTGCGGTAACATTCTGGGACAAGAATAATACTGCTGCAATTAGAATTAATTTTTTCATTATTTTTTTTTACATTTTTACTAAGCCCAAAATTAGAAAAGGTTTGGGTGATATACTAATCAAAAGTCATACCTTTTATTAAATAGGAGTCTTATTTTATAAATATAGACTAGGCCTATATTGGATAAACATGATTTATGACTAGTTTAGTTTTTGAAATGTAAAACTAAATATTAGGATTTGGGAAGTTGCACGTAGAAAGTTTAATTTTGAGGTAGTGGTACAAATATAATTATCGTTACAATATTCCTAAAAACAGGCACTTCAGGTGACAGTAGTATTTGATTTCTAAACTTTAGATAGCCATAAAAACCTCTATGAAGAAATTTTTATTAGCAATTGCTTTTATTAGCACAGGTGTTTTTGCTCAGGAATTAACGGAAGAACACCTTGTAAATGAATCTTTTGATTCTCTTATTAGTTATTACGATCTAAATGTTCATGATACATTGATTGCCAAGCGAATTGCAGGTGTTTACATTGATAAAGCACGTCTAGAAGGTGATAGTGTTAAAATGGCAAGGGGTTATAGTAGGTTGTCTTTTGTGTCAAAATACAAAGAGGCATTAAAATATCTCGATACTACAATTCAATATTCTAAAAACGGTAAACACAAGAATTTTCCTGCGGTGGGTTACTTGTTTAAGTCCTTATATTTATATAATAATGAGGCCTACGAGGAAAGCTTAAAAAATGCTATTTCAGGTTATCAGCATGCAAAAAGAAGGGGTAATGTTGAACAACAAATTACGGCACTTCTTCAAATAAATGGGATTAATGAACTTTGGGGAGATTACAGAAAAACCTTAGAGGCCGAACAGCTCACTTATAATTTATTACAAAAGAATAAAGATATCAATAGATATTACGAACATTACTTGTCTTCGGTGGAAGGGCTTGGAAAGTGCTATGTGCGACTGAAGAAGCCAGATTCGGCTTTATACTTCTTTCAAAAAGGGATAGAACGTTCTTTACACGAAAAAGATACCGCCACTTACCATGCATTTGTTTCAAGAACTGCTACGGCGCTTTATATTAAAGGAGATTTTACTGCAGCACTCGATAGTTTGAATAAAGCAGATCAGTATCGAGATTTTTTTATTTCTAGTTATCCCATTTACTACAATTATTACGTCGGAAGTATATATAGTGATTTAGGTAAAGAACTAAAAGCTGTAAGGCATTTTGAGGTTGTAGATTCCATTTATGAGCAACGTAAGTTACTTTCTCCTGAATTGCCACTAGTCTATAATAAATTAGCCGAGTACTATAAAAGTCAGGATAATGATGAGATGCAACTTAAATACCTATATAAATTAATTTTAGTGGATAGTCTCATTGATGTAAAACAAATTTACATAAAAGATAAAACTGAAAAGGAATATACGATCCCTAAGCTTTTGGAGAATAAAAATGAGTTGATAACAAGGCTAAGGATTGAGAACCGAAAATCGGCTTTAAAAGCATGGGGGGCACTTAGCACTTTATTATTGGCGGTTTTAGCTCTTGGGTATTATTTCAGAAGACAACGGCTTTATAAGAAACGGTTTGAGTTATTAATGGAAAAGAATGAGACGGAGTCACAAGCCATACCAGAAAAAGAGGAGGTAAAGGAACCACAAGTTCAGAAAAATGAAATTTCGGAAGACACAATCGTAGAGATTTTAGGGTATTTGCAGAAGTTTGAACAACGCAGAGGATATCTATCTCAGAAGGTGTCATTGAGTGATACTGCCAAAAATTTCGGCACTAATTCAACGTATCTTTCTAAAGTTGTGAACATAGAAAAACAAAAGAATTTTTCGGAGTATATTAATGACCTTAGAATTATTTATGTGTTTGAAGAATTAAAGACGAACAACATTTTCAGAAAGTATACCATTAAAGCCATCGCGCATGAATGTGGGTTTAAGAGTGCCGAGTCCTTTTCTAAGGCGTTTTATAAGAAATATGGGATATATCCCTCGTTTTATATTAAACAACTTTTTGGGGTTGAATGAATAAGCATACTAGGTGAAATTAAAGATTATCGAAGTGAAAAGTAAACCCTATTAAAAGCATGTTTTTTTTCACCTTCATACAGCACTTTAAAATAACTGACATCTTCATCAAAATCGTTCTAGGATTCTTTTATTTCAATTTCATTTGAAAAGATGTTATAGCGCAACGCGGTGTTTTAAACTATTAAGTTATCACTTTGATAAATATTTCCTAAGACAGGTTTTTCATTAAAATATGGCGAGCCATTATGATTTTTTGGCAATTTATGGTCTTGTCATTTCTTTTAATGCACCCTCCTAATAGGTGTAAATATGAAGGAAGTCTCCAGCTAGCTTCTAACTCCCAGCTGGGAGAACGATGCAATTGAACAACTAAAAATAATAACACGACAACTGGATTTCATTTTTTTAATTACAAGGAGTCAAAGTACTTCACCAACTTTGCTAAGTGGTAGTCTCTGTTTATATTCAGTCTATTCGTTTTCACGAAACTTTTAATTTCCTTTTTATTGGTAGGGAAAATTTTTAATTTTCCTTTTTTTGATTTTGGAAAGGCAGTGAAGCTTTCATTAACTTTACTTACAAGGTAATATCTTTCTTTATTCTGAAAACTTGGAGGTGTGTCTTGCGCAATTGAGTTCACGGTCTCCCTACCTTCAATAAATTTCTTGGTAAGTTTTTTATAAAGAGAATAATTGGTCCCTTCATGAACAACCATGAAATATCCTGCTTTATCAATACCTTCTTTTATTGGAGAGTACACAAAAGTTTTATTCAATATTTTGATGTAGATGTCATTATTTTTAACCATTACTCTAGCACTTTCATCTGAAGAGCTAAGTGATTTTTTAATCTCAATTTCATCTCGCTTTACATTGTAGCGCAGCGCAATATTACTCGCTAACGTCTTACCATTTTTAAATACATATCCACGTACAAATTCCTTATTCTCATAGGCAGATCCAGAAAAATTACGCTCATTTGCATTTATAATAATTGCTTTGTTTGTAAGAAAATC
>JAESTG010000192.1 GCA_016763715.1 Flavobacteriaceae bacterium | reverse complement strand
CTATTTTAAATATATTTTCTACAAAAGGTTTATTTTATCGACAAAAACACTTTTAATACTCATCCTTTTTTATAAAAATATAGAGAATGGCTTCTGTCCCAATTGATTTTTCACCTTGCTTAAGGTCAATTATTTCAAAGCTAATTTTTTCTTTATGTAAAGAATTAGATATATTAATACGCTCATTCATAATATGAGTTGCCCAAGATTTGTGATTTGCTTTATTTTTTTTCTTGCGAATTTGTGAGGCATCTCGACCTATTCCATTATCTGTTACTTTTCCGATAAGGATATCATTTTTAAGTGTCATAGAAATGTGTAGTTTTCTATCCTCCTTCTTTGGAAGGAGACCATGGATGATGGCATTTTCAATAATGGGTTGAAAGAGCATACAGGGAATGTTTATGTTATCAATATCATTGGAAACATCAAAGATGTATTCTATATTATGGTTCAAACGAAGGCTCTCTAATTCAAGATATGATTTAAGATAGTTAATTTCATTTTTCAGAGAAATAAATTCTAAATTATTCATATCTAAGGTGAACCGTAACAATTTAGAAAAAGATACTAAATATTTATTTGCAGCTTGTTCTCCTTGCAATATCATAACACTTTGAATACCATTTAAAGTGTTAAAAATAAAATGAGGATTCATCTGCGCTCGTAGTGCTTTTGTTTCCAATAAATTAAATTCATTCTGTTGTTTGTGCTTTACTTTAAGAGAGCGCCGTTTGTAAAAACCCCAACCAAGGATAAATCCAACAAATACTAAGAAACAAAGAATAAAAAACCATATTTTTTTATAGAAAACTTGCTCTATAATAAGGTTGTAACTTAAAATATTTGTAGCCTCTCCGTTGGAGTTATAGCCTTGTAGTTGTAGTATGTAATTTCCAGGAATGATACCAAGTAGTCGTAGTTCATCATTGTTTCCTAAACTGGACCAATCTTTACTAAGTCCTTTAATTCTATATCTGTAGGTGTTTTTTTCAGGGTAAAGAATATCGTTTATAGCAAATTTTAAGTGTAAATAGTTATTGCTATATGGAATACGGAACGACTGTACAGTATGAAGGCTATTTGATTGGGTATAATTACTATCTATTTTTTCATCTACATAATGACTTGTGCTAAAAAAAGATTATGATCCCGATTTTCATTTTCTATTTTTTCTGGGTTAAAACTAACTAACCCACTAATACCACCAAATAATAAAGAGTCGTTACTTACTTTATGAAAAGATTTCTTATTAAACTCATTATTAGGAAGTCCGTCTTTCTTAAAGTAAATGTTAGTTTCTCCAGTTTCTTTATTTAGCCTTACCAAACCATTATAAGTACTAACCCATAGAAATTCTTCCTCTAGGAGAATCCCTGCAACAAAGGTGTTTTTAAAACCATCTTTTATTTTGTAGGTTTTTGTATTTAAGGTTTTTGTATTTAATTACTGAAGTCCATTTTCAGTACCAATCCATAATACATCATCTCCATCAGGAACTATTACAGTCACGCTGTTATCTACTAAAGGAGTCGATTTACTTCCTTTATAATAATGGGTGACCTCTCCTGTGGTTATATCTTTTTTATACAATCCTCCTTGTTCAAGTAACCCTAACCATAGTTCATTTTTTTGTCTGTCAATATAAGTGACATATACATTTTTATTAGTCAAGTTTATATCGTTATTTAATTGATTGGCACCTTTAACTTGATGGGTAATCATATCAAATTCAATCATGCCGAAACCTCCAGTTACTAATAAGGTTTTATCATTTAATTGGTCAATATTATATGTTCCTTGGCTAACAAACAAGGAATCTCTATTAAGAGAAAATTCCCTATATGTTCTTCTTAACACGTCTAATCTGAATATTTCATAACTATATCCATGTGCCCAAAATACACTGTCATTTTGTTTATAGAAACTGTATAACGCTATATCTTCTGGCATTGGTTTTTTTGTATTTTCATGAAAAAAGGCTATTTTTTGAAACGAATCTGCATTCTTTTTTAATTCAAACCAACCATGATAGGTGTATATATAGATGGTACCATCTTTTGTTTTTGTAATGCCTCTACAACTAATATTTTTTTCTAAACCCTCTCCTCTTTCATTAAATATAATTGGCGTAAAAGGCTTTTTAAAAAGGTGAGCACTAGTAATGCCATCAATGGTATTTATCCAAATGTTATTAGTAGAATCAATAATATAACTCCGTATCACATTGTTAAAACTAAATTCGTTTTTTAGGTGAAACACGTTACTAGTATCAATTTTAAAAATTTTTAGTTGAGTTCTACTACTAGCGATAATTCTAGATTTTTTATTTTTGTTCTCGGTTTTTGAAGGATTTAATATTTTTAACTCTAAATAGGGAAATTGAAATATCTGCCGATCTATTTCTGGAATATAAATGTAATTGTACTGTTTACCTTCAAGCCAAAATTTTCCTGACCTATTTTTAGAAAAAAAAGCCCCGTTAGCAGAAATATCTGATCCTATTTGAGCTCTATTTTTTTTGTTAGGCTGCTTTACATCAATAATAAGTTCTGTTTTATTGTTATAATATCGATACCACACTTCGTTACGTTTAATAATAACCGACCCATCGTCCAAAATATCCATAACGTTAATGAGTAATTTAGGATTTTGGTTTTCAAAAGGACCATTAATTTTATGCCTTAATATTTCGTGGTTTGTTGTATAACAATATATTATGCCGTTATTAGCTCCCACCCATATATTCCCTTTTGCATCTTCTTTTAGAGAGTTAAAAGTTATAATAGTCTTTGGTTTGGGAGTAAAGAGCCAATCTAACACCCCCGTAATAGGGTTTAATAAAAAAAACCCTTGATTAGAAACTCCAATGATAGAACCATTTTTGATTTCAAATAATTTTGGGCTAATAGGAATATCTTTTTCCGTAGGGTGCTTATAAGGATAATATATACTATGGTTCCCCATTTCTTTAATAAGACCGTCTTGCATTGAATACCAAAGGAAACCCTTGGAATCTTTAAGCAAATTATTAGGGAATAACGAACTGCCACTATTTACTACAATAGGAGTAGTCCTTGTATCGTATTCTTGCGCCGTAACTGTTTGAGAAAACAAAACAAAAAATACACTAAAAACAAAACTAACTAGGAGTCTTTTCATTTTTAAAAAAAAAGTAAAGGCTGTTATGATGCGGCATATTTAAAAACAATATTACAAAGAAATTAATTGGTCTTTTTTAAGTTTCGCAATTACATCCAAATGGATATGCATAATTAGGTGATTTAAAAGAAACAATTAGGAATCAATATAATTCATTTTGTTAGATACATATTAATTCTGCACTTATTCCACTTATTGCAACGGTTATTTTCTAATACGTCCTTTTAATAATTCCCTTTAATTTTTCTGAAAATTATAAAATACCTTGCCCCGCGTTGATACATAATAACCAAGTATATGGGAAACTTTAAGGTGGTAATAATTGATGATGATACTACATCTGTTATTTTATTACAAAAGTACATTCAAAAGTTTTCTTTAGAGCTGTGTTTGGTTTATGAGACGAATATTATTGATGATGGAATTAAGTTCATTAAAGAATATAGTCCAGATATTATCTTTATTGGCGCTATTGTTAACGGGCAAGATGCATTTAATTTTTTGGAGATGTTGGAAGAGACCAACTCTTTAGTAATTATTATAAGTACCAATGAAGTGTTTGCAATAAAAGCTTTAAAAAGTGGTGTTTTCGATTATATTTTAAAACCCTTTGAAGAAAGTCAAATAATAAATACCTTAATAAGAGCCATTGACACATTTAATAATCAAAACAGAACACCTTCAAAAGGTTTACTATTAACAAATCAAAAGCTTAAATTCTTAGCCATTATTACTGCAATGCAAACTGAATTATTACCAATTGAAAATATCATGTATTTTGAAGCTGATGGAAAAAAAACTAATATCTACTTGGCAGATAGTACTCATCGCATATCTAATAAGAATTTAGGTGAATATGAAAGGTTATTGGGTAATAACATCCTTTTTTTTAGAATACATCATAAATATGTTATCAATTTAAATAGGGTTCTAAAAATAAACCTTAAAGACAATACTTGCAAAATGATGTCGGAATGTTCACTACTTATTTCCAAAAGAAAGAAAGCAATTCTTTATAAGTTATTGAAAATTTAATCCGCTATTTATAGAATTTCTATTGCTTCTCGATTTATTCTTTAAAAAGGAAGCTAGTGTCAAAAATGCTTCTTTTCTCCCTTGATAATTGCAAGCATCTTCAGTTAACCGAAGATAAGGCTCGTTTTACCGAATACCTACCTATTGCTACCAATTATCTCGCAATACGCCCACCTATAACTTTTCGTTGAAGTTTTCAAAAGAGAACATATTAATTTGCTGCGATATTGCAAAAAATGCACCCTAAAATGTTCATTAATAATTATTTGAAAATGAAAAAAGTCATGAAAAAATTAATTACTCTTTTGTTCTTTATATATATAGGAACAACCTATGCTCAAGTAGGTATTGGGACACCACTTCCCAACGCATCTACACAGCTAGATATTGTTTCTCAAAATAAAGGAGTCTTGTTTCCTAGAGTAGCACTAACAAATAGTGACGATACTACAACTATTACAGAAGGTAATCTTACTAGCTTATTTGTATACAGTACAATTACATCAGGTGATATTACTCCAGGATATTATTATTGGGATGGACTGAAATGGCAACGTCTTACAAATGCAGATGATATAACATTTCTTGAAACTGTTACGACATTGGTTGATAATGGAGATGGGACTATTACATATAGGAATGAAGATGAGGTTGACACAATAATAGACATAGCTGCTATGGTAGTTGCCAATGAAACATTGACGAGTATTTCAGAAGATATCGTAGGCGGGACTATTACTTATATAGATGAAGACGGGGTTTCTACGGTTTTAGATTTGGCAGGAATGATTGCTGCTAATGAAACATTAACGACTGCTGTTTTCGATCCGTTAACAGGGATTCTTACATATACCGATGAGGATGGTGTTGCAAATGCAATGGATTTATCAGCAATGATTCCCAATTTTGAAACATTAACGAGTATTTCACAAGATACATCTGCAGGGACTATTACCTATATAGATGAAGATGGTGTTTCTACGGTTTTAGATATTGCAGCGCTAATAGTTGCTAATGAAACATTGACAACTTTAGAGTTACTGATAGATGGCAGTACGTTACAATATACAGATGAAGACGGTGTAACTACTCAAATAGACCTTTCAACAGTTATTGATAATCTAGAGACCTTAACAATATTAGGAATGAATGCCGATGGCATCAACCTAGATTACCAAGATGAAGATGGAAACATTACTCAAGTAGATATCGCAGCTGTGATTGCAGCTAATGAAGCTTTGACTATTTTAGGAATGAACGCTGATGGTATCAACTTAGATTATTTAGATGAAGATGGTGTAACTACTCAAATAGACCTTTCAACAGTTATTGATAATCTAGAGACTCTTACAATATTAGGAATGAATGCCGATGGTATCAACCTAGATTACCAAGATGAAGATGGGAACATTACTCAAGTAGATATCGCCGCTGTGATTGCAGCTAATGAAGCTTTGACTATTTTAGGAATGAACGCCGATGGTATCAACTTAGATTATCTAGATGAAGATGGGGTAACTACTCAAATAGACCTTTCAACAGTTATTGATAATCTAGAAACCCTAACAATATTAGGGATGAATGCCGATGGTATCAACCTAGACTACCAAGATGAAGATGGGAACATTACTCAAGTAGATATCGCAGCTGTGATTGCAGCTAATGAAGCTTTGACTATTTTAGGAATGAACGCTGATGGTATCAACTTAGATTATTT
>JAESTG010000191.1 GCA_016763715.1 Flavobacteriaceae bacterium | reverse complement strand
CACAATTCTTCAACTTTTCCGGGGTCAAGGTAGGAAAGGCCTTCTTTAAAGACTCTGGTGGAACCGTGGAAGAATTCCAAATATTTGCAACTAACTTAGATAAGATATTGCAAAATGTAGATTATAAATACAATGTAAGAGGATGGTTAACTGACATAAATGACTTGTCTGGAATAAGTCTAAATACAGATTTATTTCATTTTCAAATCAATTACAATAACACAACTAATAGCGGTAGCAGTGTACCATTATACAATGGAAATATCTCCCAAACCTTTTGGAGAACTACGCATGACCAGACTCATACTAGAGGATATGAGTACCACTATGACGATCTTAACCGAATTACCGAGGCAAACAGTTTTAAAGGGGCTGGCTTGAATAATATGACCAATACTGGAAATTATAAAGTGAATAATATTTCTTATGATCTTAACGGAAATATTTTATCTTTAACTAGATTTGGCTCTGATAATAGTAACAGTCCTCCAGCAATTTGGGATAATCTTTTATACAGCTACAGCGGTAATAAATTAATGGAAGTAGAGGAACAAACCACCTCTTTTTTGATCAATGAAGGATTTATAGATGGATATACTGGTTTGGAAGATGAATATGAGTATGACCTAAATGGTAATATGACTAAAGACCGAAATAAGGGGATTGATAATATCACTTACAATCATCTAAACTTACCCTTAATTGTTACCATTAATAATGGACAAGGAAGTGGAACAATTTTATATATTTATGATGCCACTGGTTTTAAATTACAAAAGACCTTTACAAAATCGGGGATGACTCCAAAAATTACTCAATATGCGGGCAATTTTATGTACGATGATACCGAAATTTCTGGAACAATGAAATTACAGTTCTTCAACCATCCCGAAGGATATGTAGTACCAGTAACCAACACTGATAAATCAGTTAAGGGGAGCTTTGGAGGTGTCACAACCTATAGCAGTTATAGTTATGTTTTTCAGTTTAAAGACATTTAGGCAATATCCGACTGTCATACGCAGACCTTGATTTAAATGGGAGTATCGACCCGAATACTGAAATCTTACAGGAGCGAAATAATTATCCCTTTGGATTAGAGCATCGTGGATACAATAATGTAATTGTTGGAACAGAAAATAATCATATAACATTTCAGGGACAAGAAATATCGAAAGAATTAGGTTATAATATGCACGAATTTAAGTTTAGACATTATGACGCTACAACTGGAAGATTTGTAGTGATAGACCCATTAGCAGAAGACTACAGTTATCAATCGCCTTATAATTTTGCAGAGAATCAAGTCATTGATGGATTTGAATTAGAAGGTTTAGAAAAAGTTGATGCTAAATTTGGAGTGAAACTTAATCTAAATATTGGTGGTGCTGGCACAAATGTAAACGCAAGTGTTGCATTTGGTCTGTCAAGTAGAATTGGTGCTTTTCAACCTTCTGCAAATATATCGGCAACATTTTATAATGGCGGCTTGGGTACAACGTCTTTAGCAAGAGGGTTTCAAAGAGATGTTGTAGCAAGTGGAGCTTTAACTGTTGGTGGTGGAAATGCAAGTCCAGTAGGCTTAAACACATTCAATCCAAATACAGCATCAGGTGTTCAAAACACTTTTAAAAATTCAGGAACAATAGGAACAAATTTTGTTTTTAATAGTTCTGGTAGAAATCAACAAGTAGGTTTTGCTGGAGCTAGATTTGGAGATGTTTCTATAGGAACTCATAATGATTTTGGAGGGTTTAAAATGCTAGGTTTAAGTGATGGACAAGATAGATTCCATACAGGTGGTGGTTTTTTATCTATAGGCACAAATGATTCAAGTTTTCAAGGGACACTATCCTTTAATGTATTTACAGCAATGACTAATGTTAATGACGGTTTAGGAAGTGATAGTTTCACAAGTGAACTACTTGGGGGAAGTCCAGTAAATGTAAATTCATTTTCATTAAACCAAGGAAGTACATCATTTTCTTTTAGGTCTAATAACTTTACAGGTGGCTTTAGCACTTTAGGTAGAAGCTCAATGTTCTCTCAAAATGGAATACATAAATTAATTAATTTTCATTTGATACCATCTACTACTAAAGATACGTTTAATGTAAGTGGAGGATTTAGTAATAATCAATAAAAAAGAATGAAAAATATACTAATTATTATAATTTGCTGCCTAGTTTTAACTAGTTGTCAATTAGTTGGATTTGCAGTCGACCCACAATCTAACACCCCTGTTAAAGATGATTTCTCTTATTATCAAGAAGGTTTTACATTGAATAAGACAAGGTCTGCATTAAGAACAGATGGTATTTATTTAAGAATAGAATATGCTGTTGTAGATAGATATCCAACAAAAGACACATTAAATTGGGTTTACAGGTTTTTTGAAACAGGGCAAGTTTATAGAAATAGATATGTTAGAAAAAAATATGACCACGATAATTTAAAGAATGTGGCACGAGCATATTATAAATTAAAAGGAGATAATATATCTATAGAATCATTTGCAACTGGAAGAAAAGAATTTTGGTATGAAAAAGGGATTATTAATGGAGATACATTAAGACTTACACAGAGAAAAGGAGAAGGCAATAAAAAGCGTGGATATAAAGCACCAAAAGAAATAGATGAGATTTATATATTTAAACCAATAGCAGAACTTAAAAATTCTGTACAACCTAATTGGTAAAATTTTAAAACCGTCCAAGTGGCGGTTTTTTTATATCATACGTTTTTGTAAATCATATTTAAGCAAAAAAGAATCCAACAATTCTTTTACTATATTCTTTTTATCCTGTGGTAATTGCTCTACTCTTTGAAACTGACTAAGTAGTTCACGGTCGGTTAAAGTAGCTTCTGCCTGTTCTTGGTTAGAACCACTCATTAAAAAATCAGAAGTAACACCAAGGGTATTGGCTATTTTAGCCAATACTTCGCCAGATGGTTTTACACCTTTACTTTCATAACGTCCTATTTGAGTGTAATGTATATCTACGATTTTACCCAACTCTGATTGAGAAATCTCTTTATTCTGCCTTACCTTTTTTAAACGTTTACCGAAACTCATAATAAATAAAATGCTTTAATACTCTCACAAATCTACTAGGTAATGGGTCAGAATGGTGCTTTTGGAAAATGAAGACAAATATTTGTTGATTATCAGCGAATTAAATAAACAATGTGTCTCTTAATTGGGGCTCATTCTCGTTCTTTGAAATAGAGAAAGTTTACTAGGGACTATAAAATAAGGTTTCTATATCTCTACGTGGGTCAAATTGGTGCTT
>JAESTG010000190.1 GCA_016763715.1 Flavobacteriaceae bacterium | reverse complement strand
TTTGTCTCATAAATTTAATAATTTACAAGGTAAAGCATATACTTGAAGTTCAAAAGGAGGAAATCTCATCAAAACCTCATTTTAGACAAAAAAATGGCGACTAAAAAGCCGCCATTCTATATAAAAACAAGATTATGTTTATTTATTTAACTATAATTCGAGCTGTTTTAAATGAAGTTGTTGTTTGCCCTCCCATTCGGATTAGGTATACCCCACTTGACATTTTTGACATATCCAAATTCATTCTGTAAGCGTTATCGCTTCTAGATACATTCTTAGTAAATCCAATTTCCTGACCCAATACGCTGTAGAGTCCCATATAAACTCCTCCATTAAAGGGGGTTTGTAACGTAAGTTCAAACTGATTGTTCGGTAATGAAACAATTCTAAATTCAGCATTTGAAATGGCAGCATCATTAACCCCTAGATCTCCAATATTGGCTGTATAATCCTCTGTTTCTCCAAACTGAGTCTCTTCACAGGCATTTGGAACAGGTGCATACCAGTTACTCTTAAATCTCATTCTATGCTCTCCAAAAGCAACTCCAGCTGGAATTACTAATTGCGTAGTCTCAGTATAAGACCCTTGCCCTTGTCCATCGGCTATTACAAAATCGTCTACCACTAATTCATCTGTCGTAAAAGCAGAATCATCATTATAATCAATCCAAACATTCACATGTTGGTTACCCCAACCTGTGGTTAAAGTTAAGTCGTAAGAATCACCATCTTCTAAATTTGCAATTTGACTGGTGAAATCACCATATCCTTCACATCCAGAAACATTATTTATTTCAGCAATAGAAAGCAATTGGAATCCATCTCCTAGCGAACAATCAATAACAGGTTGACACAATACATTCTCAACCACAGCAGTCACCTCATCATTTGAAGACTCTTGATCTCCAGCTAAAGAAGTAGAGACAACAATAGTGTAAACTCCTAAAGCAGAGAAATCACCTTGCGTAGCAAAATCGAAAACAACTTCTTCTTCAGAATTAATAGTTGCACCAAAGGTTTCAACTACAGCTGCACCACCATTTATGGTATACTGAATATCAAATCCTGTCTGAGAACTTGCACCAAAGTTTTTAATGTTCACCGAAATGGTTTCTACTCCTAACCCAGAACCAGTAACAGGTGCTGTAATTTCAAGCGCCCCTACATCGTTCGCTAACAAGTGTGTTACTTCTTTAGTATTGGTGTCATTAGCACTAAATTCGTCACCAGTTAAATCAGTATTTACTGCAATCAAATAGGTTTGTCCTGCCGTTGAAAGATCTACTGTCTGAGCAAACGTAAAGGTATCTGTTTCGTTTCCATTGACTGTTCCTGTATAAGTTTCAGTTGCAACCAAGTTACCATCCACTCTCAACTCCATAGGAATATTGGTTTGTGATGCGGTTCCAAAGTTTCTAATAGTTACTTCTACTGCTTCGGCAGCAGTAAGAACACCATTATTAGGAGTGACAATATTACTTACACCAACATCGGCAGTAAACCCTCCACTTAAAGAAAATGAAGCTACCTGAGTTCTCCATTGGTTATTTGAAGAAAAATAATCACTCGTAAACCAGAACGTAAAGTTATCTGGATCCATAGTCATATGAGAATAATCACCATACCTATTACTATTAGTTCTTACCCCTGGACCATCTATAATAGTTGTTTCGGCTACAGTCATCATCCCTAATGGGTCACCATCAAAACGACCTGTATAGCGAAGTGAAGGTGCCAAATTTGTACTCCCAACGGTATAAGCCATACCAATATTACCAGCAGCATCCATAGCAGCACTACTCATTACGCGACTATGACCATCAGCAATAGAGTATGTTCCTTCTTGGAAAATCTGCCAAGGGTTCACACCATCATTCCTCAATTCAATCCAACGAATACCACCTGTTAGGTTTCCATCTATAAATGTATTAAAGGTAATCAACCAAGAGTTATGTGTTCCAAATGGTCGATAGTTAGCCGCAAAAGAAACAATCCCTCCATGTGCCGCTAATCGTTGACTAGTTCCTGGTTGGAACAAAGCTCCATTCCCATTACCAAATAATTCACCAGCATCAAATGGATCTGTAGGAATTTCTAATGGCGTAGATATCGTAGAATTTCCCGTATTAACCCAATCCATTTCAATCTCCCAAACTTTTAAATGGTCAAAGGAAACCCCACCCCAAGCATTATCTTGAATATAAGTAATATATCCAGGTGTGCTAGGATCAATAGTAGTCCCCAAAAGATTTACTGGCTCAGGGCTTTTTACTTGGTTAGGATTTACAACCACCTGTGGAAGGTTAAAAATTAATATTTGTGGGGAAGCCCCTCCTGCTAACATTACATCTCTCTCCATTACAAATCCTTGTGTGCTAGAACCGTTCAAGTTTACTGTTCCATAGTAACCGTCATGCCAAACCCCATAGTGTGGATAATCTGGAAAGCCACTAAAAGTGTAGTCCCACACATTATAGACACCTGTTGGGTCGTTGGTTTCAGAAACACCAATAGATAATGAATTGGAGCCTGCTCCAAACTCACTCACCACCCAACGGTCTGCCAACTGATCATACAAGACAATAGGGTCTCCATTATTTGATCCATTACCTAAGAAATTAGACAAATTAACTGGACCAACTAATAAAGTTCCTATTTTATCAAATATTTTTACCAATGAATTTACTGAATGTACATAGTGATTTGGCCCTACAGCACCTGTTGGATCTGGAGGGAAAAATCCAGATTCTGATGCAGAGGCACCCACAAAATTTTGTTCTAATGGCAGTGCAACAATTCCCCCTGGTTCTGTTTGAAGGTTTTGAATAACCGTCGTAGTATTGTTAGGCTCTGGAGTTGTATTTGATTCGTTAGGTACTGGCACCATTGTGTGCGTTTTTGGGTCATTAAATTCCCCTGCCTCCATCGTTGGAAAATCACGTAAAGGAATGGTTTTTCCTTTATATGTTCCTGTGATTATTTCCGTAGGAGGAAATGTTTCTTGTGCAAAAAGACTGCTGCCCAAAATCACAGTCAATGCAAAAAGTAGATTTTTTAGCTTCATTGTTAAAGTTTTAGATTTCTAATACTGACAAGATACACGATAAATCTGAATGTAATAATGTAAAACCCTATCAATAAAACAATTACGAAATTAACGTAATTTAAACTCAGGTTCAATATCAAGAACCAACTTGAGGGAGATAGCTCATATTAAGACAAAAAAAATGACGACTAAAAAGCCGTCATTTTCTTATAAATTCATTGAAAATTTTACTTCACAATAATTCGAGCTGTTTTAAAAGAGGTAGTACCATGTCCACCCATGCGAATAAGATAAACACCACTTGCCATTTTCGACATATCTAAATTCTGCTTGTAAACATTATTGATTTTAGATACTTTTTTCTCAAAACCAACTTCCTGACCTAGGATATTATACAATCCTAAGTATACACCTTCGTCATAAGCTGTTGTCAAAGTAACTTCAAATTGGTTGTTAGGCAAAGAAACAACTTGCAAATCTGACTCAGAAGTTTCAAAATCAGTCAATCCTAGTTCGCCAATACTTGCTGTATAATCTTCAGTCTCACCGCGATCACCTACCTCACAAGCATCAGGAGAAACTGGTGTTTGCCAGCTTCCTTTAACTCTCATTCTATGCTCACCAATAGCAGCTCCTGCGGGAACAACTAATTGAACAGTTTCTGTATGAGGCCCTCCATTTTGTCCAGGAGCAATTTCGAAGTTAGGAACTACAATCTCATCAGCAGTAAATACAGAATCATCATTAAAGTCAATCCAAACTTGTGTCCAGAAACGACCGTATCCTACCGTAAATGTAATGTCATAAGTTCCACCTGGAGCCATTGTGGCAACTTCGCTTGTAAAATCACCATATCCTTCGCAAGTAGACGAATGGTCTATTTCACGAACCTGTACTCTCTCAAAACGACGACCAGATGCACAGTTTGGAGCTGGTGTACAAAATTGACTCTCAATAACAGCCGTAGCTTCATCGTTTGATACTTGCTGATCTCCTGTTAAAGAAGTAGTAGCAACGACAGTATATGTCCCTAGCGCTGTGAAATCACCTTGTGTAGCGAAATCAAAAGCAACTTCTTCTTCAGAATTAAGAGTTCCTGTAAATGTTTCAACTACTGCTGCACCACCATTAATTGTATACTCTACATCAAAGTTAGACTGAGCAACCGCACCGAAGTTTCTCATATTCACAGAAATTGTCTCCATACCTAAGCCTTCTCCAGAAACTGGAGCAGTGACATCTAGCATTCCAACATCTGTAGTAAACAAACTTGAAACATCCTTAGAGAACGGATCATTAGCATTAAACTCATCTCCAGCCAAATTAGTAGTTACTTCAATAGTGTAAGTTGTATCTGCATTAGAAAGATCAACAGTTTGAGTAAAAGTGAACGAATCAGTTGCGTTAGCAAGAATACTACCATTATATGTTTCGGATGCCACTAAATTACCATCTACTCTTAATTCTAAAGGAATACTAGTTTGCGTTGATTGACCATAATTACGGATACTAACTTCTACTGCTTCAGCATTAGTTAAAACTCCGTTAGTTGGTTGTACAATGTCTATAATTCCAACATCGTTAGCAAATCCACCAGATAAACTAAAAGCTGCAATCTGTGTTCTCCAATTATTGTTAGAAGAAAAATAATCTGCAGTATACCAGAAAGTAAAATTATCTGGGTCCATAGTCATATGAGCATAATCACCATATCTATTTGTATTAGTTCTTACACCAGGACCATCGATGATTGTAGTTTCAGCAACTGTCATCATTCCTAATGGATCTCCAGCAAATCGACCTGTATAGCGTAATGATACTGGAAGGGTTGAACTAGCTGTTGTATAAGCCATTGCAATATTCCCAGCAGCATCCATAGCAGCACTACTCATCAAACGGCTATGACCATCAGCAATAGAGTATGTTCCTTCTTGGAAAATTTCCCAAGGATTTGCACCATCGTTTCTTAATTCAATCCAACGAATTCCTCCAGTTTCATTTGCATCAATAAAGGTGTTGAAAGTAATCAACCAAGAGTTATGTGTTCCAAACGGTCTGTAGTTAGCAGCATATGAAGCAATACCTCCGTGACCAGCCAATCTTTGGCTAGTTCCTGGCTGACGAATTGCTCCGTTACCATTACCAAATAATTCACCTGCATCAAAAGGGTCTGTTGCGATTTCTAATGGAGTAGAAATTGTTGAGTTTCCTGTATTTACCCAATCTACATTAATCTCCCAAATTTTTAAGTGGTCAAAAGATACACCACCCCAAGCGTCATCTTGAATATATGTAATATATCCAGGGGTAGTTGGATCAAAAGAAGTCCCTAAAAGGTTTGCTGGTTCAGGGCTCTTTACTTGGTTAGGGTTTACAACTACCTGAGGAAGGTTGAAAATTAATATTTGTGGAGAAGCTCCTCCTGCGAGCATTTCATCCCTTTCCATTACAAATCCTCGTGTACTAGAACCACTCAAGTTCACTGTCCCATAATAACCATCATGCCAAATTCCGTAGTGTGGATAATCTGGAAAACCACTAAATGTGTAGTCCCAAACATTATAAGCACCTGTGGGATCATTGGTTACAGAAACACCTATAGATAATTCGTTATTTCCATTACCAAATTCACTAACAATCCAACGGTCTGCTAATTGATCATACATTACAATAGGGTCACCGTTATTTGATCCATTACCTAAGAAGTTATACAAACTAACTATTTGTTCACAAAGGTCATCATATCTTGATTCGTCTGTTTTATCTAAGAGGAGATATATTGCAAAAGAGTATGCCTTACCTGTCTGTTC